>NZ_JBHTSA010000059.1:0-50460 GCF_042795405.1 Streptomyces sp. NPDC056480
GGGTGGCTCCGGCCGGGGCGCGCGGTGTGGGGGGCGCGATGGCTCCTGGGGGCGGACCGACGGGTCCGGGGGGGACCGACGGGCCGGGGGGGGGACCGACGGGTCCGGGGGCTACTTGTAGGCGGCGAAGGCCTTCGTGAAGGCCAGCGGCTGCTGGAGGATCGAGGAGCAGGTGGCGTCGGCGCGGTTCACGGCGCCGTCCGCGCACTGCTTGTCCCGGGTCGAGGACCACATCGAGAGCCAGCCGATGCCCTTGGACTTCGCGAAGTCGACGAGCTGGGTGGCGTCGTCGACCTTGAAGACCTCGCTCACGACGTCGTTGACGCCGATCATCGGCGTGACGGCGACGGCCTTCCAGGCGGCCGCGTCGGAGAGCCCGAGGACACCCTTGATCTGCGCCTGGGTCGCGGTCGCGGCCTGGATGGCGTACGTGCCCATGTCGGCGCTGTAGGCCGGTCCGTAGTCCATCGCCATGATGTTGACGGCGTCGATGCGGACCCCGTTGCGCTTGGCGTCGGCGAGCAGGTCGACGCCCGGCTGGGTCAGACCCTCGGGCATGACCGGCAGGGTGAAGGAGACGTTCAGGCCGGGGTGGGACTTCTGGAGCTGGGCGATCGCCTGCGAGCGGCGGGTGTTGGCGGCCGTGTCGGGCAGGGCCGCGCCCTCGACGTCGAAGTCGACCTTGGTCAGCTTGTACTGGTCGATGACCTTCCCGTACGCGGCGGCCAGCGCCGAGGACGAGGAGCAGTTCAGGGCCAGCTCGTGGCCGGCGGCGCCGCCGAAGGAGACCCGGACGTCGCCGCCCTTGGCGCGCAGGGCGCCTATCTGGGCGGCGACCCTGTCGTTCGCCAGGTCGGTGACCCCGCCCCACAGCGGCGCGCAGGAGCCGCCGGAGGTGATGAAGGCGAGGTTGAACTCCTTCACGCCGGTGGCGTCGGCGGTCGCGAGGAGGTCGTACGCCGGGTAGAGCGAGGTGTCGACGTAGGGGGCGTACCTGGCGGCGGTGACGGGCCCGCCGGTCGCGGTCGCCGTGGGGGTGGGGGTGGGGGTGGGGGTGGGGGTGGCCGTGGGCTTCGGGGGCGCCGTGGTGGTGGGGGTGGCGGTCGGCCTGGGGCTGGTGGTGGCCGTGGCGGTCGGCTTCGGGGTCGCGGTGGGGGTGGGGGCGGTCGTGGTGGGGCGGCCGCTGGGGGTGGGGGCGGTGCCTCCGGCGGAGCAGGCCGCCTTGTTGATCAGGCAGTTGGCGGGGTCGCCGGCCTGTCCGGCGGCGGAGGTGACGAAGCCGACGGTGACGGACCGGCCGGGCGCGAGCTGCCTGTTCCAACTGGCGGGCTTCACGGTGACGTGGCTGCCGGAGACGGTGTGCTCGCCGTTCCAGAGGGAGCCGATGGTCGTGCCGGCCGGCAGGTCGAACTCCAGGGTCCAGTCGGACTGGGCGGCGGAGGTCTCGTTGGTGACGACGTACTGCCCGGTGTAGCCACCGGTCCACGAGCTGGTCCTGGTGTACGCGGCGCCGACCGCGGCCGCCTGGGCCGTACCGGTGAGCGCGAACGCGGCACCGCCGACGACCGCGGCGGCGACGACCGCTCCGACGGCCTTGGTCCTGGTGCTCGCCCTGCGCCGGTGCGAACTGGTGCCCATCGCGCGCCTGCCTCTGCGTACTGGGGGGGTGGGGAGGGGGTGCGGCACAGCACGCTAGCGACCGGGAAACGGACAAACCGGCGTCCGGGGACGCGGGCAGGGATCCTTAGGCTCCGCTTAAGGAAGGCATCGGAGCCAGGAAAGGTTGGGGCGCGGCGGACGTGGTCCGGGGGGCGGTCGACGCCAGTCGGGAGCAGCCGACGCCGGTCCGGGGAGAGCCGACGCCAGCCGGGAGCGGCCGACGGCGGTCCGAGGAGGGCCGACGGCGGTCGATGCCGGTCGGGGGTGCGACCGACCGACCCCGACCCCGACCCCGATGCCGGCGCGCATGCGGATGCGGCCGGGCAGCCCGTCCGGGGTGCGGTCGGTGCCGTCAGCCCTCGGCGGCCCTGCGAGTGCCGGTCCCCCCGCGTCGGCGGCGGGCCGGGCGGTGGCCGCGGCGGCCGGTCGCGCCGCCGGTGCGGCGTCCGTCGAGGCCGATCCAGATCCGGACCTCCGTACCCCCGAGCACCGAGTGCCCGATGCGGACGTCGCCGCCGGTGGTCTCCGCCATCCGCCGCACGATGTCCAGGCCGAGGCCCGTGGAGCCGTCCCGGGCCCCGCTGTTGCCGCGGGCGAGCGCGGCCGCCGGGTCGGCGATGCCGGGGCCCGCGTCGGAGACGAGGACGATGACGGCGTCCTCGCCGTTGTGGACGTCGATCGAGAAGGCCGTGCCCTCGGAGGTGTGCCGGAAGACGTTGCCGAGCAACGCGTCGAGCGCGGCGACGAGTTCGGGGCGCGCGACCGGGATGCGGACCGGGCGCTCGACGCCCGCGACGCGGACCCGGCGGCCCTCGTCCTCGGCGAGCGCCGACCAGAACTCCATGCGCTCGCGCACCACTTCGGCCGCGTCGCAGCCCGCGCCGGGCCCGGTCGCCTGGGTCTGCGGCTTCGCGTCCCGGGCGGTCCGGATGATGATGTCGACCTCGCGCTCCAGCTGCTCGACGGCCGCCCGCGTCTGCTCGGCGGCCGGACCCGAGCCCAGCGAGGCCGCATTGAGCCGGAGCACGGTGAGCGGGGTACGGAGCCGGTGGGAGAGGTCGGCGGCCAGCTCCCGCTCGTTGGCGAGGAGTTGGACGACCTGGTCGGCCATCGAGTTGAACGCGACGGCGGCCGACTTGAGTTCGGGCGGCCCCTCCTCGGGGACACGCGCGCCGAGCCGGCCCTCGCCGAGGTCGTGGGCGGCGCCCGCGAGCCGCTGCGCGGGCTGGACCATCCGCACGCCGAGCCGGTCGGCGACGGCGACGGAGCCGACGATCAGGGCGATGCCGACCCCGGCGAGGACCAGCCAGGCGGTGGCGACGCCGTTGGACACCTCGCCCTCGGGGACGAAGAGTTCGACGACGGCGACCTTGCCGCTGCTGAGCGCCGTGGGCTGGAGCAGCGCGAAGCCGCCCGGCACCTCGGCGATGGACGCCCGGCCGAGCCGGCGGGTGGCGGCCAGCTCCTCCTCGCCGGCCCGCCGGGTGCCGATCTCCAGGCCCGGATCGCCGGCCTCGGCGGCCGGCACATGGACGGCGAGCCGCCCGGCGGCCCCGTCCTCGGTGGTGGCGACGGCCTTGTCGAGCTCCTCGCGGTCGGTGGTGATGGCGAGCACGGGGGCCAGACCGGCGGCCCGGCGTTCGGCGTTGGAGAAGGCCCGGTCGCGGGCCATCTCCTTGACGACGAGCCCGAGCGGTACGGCGAAGGCGACGACGACCATGGCGGTGACGGCGAGCGACACCTTGACGAGCGCCCATCTCACGGCTGCGGCTCCTGGGGCGGCTCCAGCTTCACGCCGACTCCGCGCAGGGTGTGCAGATAGCGGGGCCGGGCGGCGGTCTCGCCCAGTTTCCGCCGCAGCCACGACAGATGGACGTCGATGGTCTGGTCGTCCCCGTACGACTGCTGCCACACCTCGGCGAGCAGCTCCTTGCGCGGGACGACGACACCGGGCCGCCCGGCGAGGAAGGCGAGCAGGTCGAACTCGCGCCGGGTCAGATCCAGGGGCGCCCCGTCGAGTTCCGCCTGCCGGCGCAGCGGGTCGACGGTGAGCCCGCCGACCCGGATCACCCGCGGCGGCGGTGCCTCGCCCGCGGCGGACCTGGCCCGGCGCAGGACGGCGGCCATCCGGGCCGAGAGGTGGTCGACCGAGAACGGCTTCACGAGGTAGTCGTCGGCGCCCGCGTGGAGGAGCCGTACGATCTCCGTCTCGTCGTCCCGGGCGGTCGCGATGATCACCGGTACGTCGGTGATCCCGCGCAGCATCTTGAGCGCCTCCGACCCGTCCAGATCGGGCAGTCCGAGGTCCAGGATGACCACGTCGAACCGGAAATGGGCGACCTCGCGCAGCGCCTCCAGAGCCGTACCGACGCTCCGTACCGTGTGGGAGGCCTCGGAGAGCCGGCGGATGAGGGCGGAGCGCACGAACTGGTCGTCCTCGACCACGAGCACACTTGCCATGGGCCGCACCGTACGCCATTCGGGGGAATGTGAGGCAAGGAGCACCCTGCGGTGAGGGCGGGGACGGTGTGGTGCAGTATGGCCCGGATGCGAAGAGGACTCGTTCACGCTCTGGCCTGGTCGCTCGCCACCGGCGCGGCGGTCACGCTCTCCTGGTGGGGAGTGCACACGGTCATGTCCGGGACGGTGTACGACCCCCCGCGCGCGCTGCCCCTCCCGGCCGGCGGCGCCGGTGACCCGGACACGGCCGGCAGCGATCCGCTGTCCTCCTCGACCCGTCGGCCCGAGACCGTCGAGCCCACCGCCGCCGTCACGAGGAGGCCGACGCCGAGCGACGGCCCTTCGGCCCCGGCCACCCCGTCCACCCCGGCCACGACGCCCTCGCGGACGGCGAGTCCGACGACGCAGGCACCGCCGGTCACGACGCCGCCCGCCGACTCGAACGTGAAGACCTACACGGTGGACGGCGGCCGGGTCACCTTCGACCTGGGCGAGAACTCGGCCGAGCTGGTCTCGGCGATCCCCGCCTCCGGCTGGCAGATGCAGGTGTGGAAGCAGACGACCTGGATCCGGGTCACGTTCACGGCGAACGGCCGTGAACTGTCCGTGTTCTGCGTCTGGCACGACACCGCGCCCCGTGTGGAGATCGACGACCGCGCGGTCTGACGAGACACCGCCGGGCGATCGGCCGGTCAGCGGAAGACGGACGCGGGCGGTACGGGTGAGGGCTTGGCGCTCGCGTCGGTGACCGGCACCGCTCCGCCGGCGAAGTCGGCGAGGGCCCGCCCGTGTTCGACCCGGCCCGGGTGCGGGTCGGTGGCGACCCGGCGGGTCAGCTCCGCCACCGGCAGCTCCCGGTCGGAGGCGAGCAGCACCGCGTTGCCGAAGCGGCGGCCGCGCAGCACCGTCGGGTCGGCGGCGAGCGCCAGCTCGGGGAAGACGGCCGCGGCGGTGGCGATCTGGCCGCGGAGGTGCGTCAGCGGCGGGCCGTCGGCCAGGTTCGCGGCGTACCAGCCGTCGGGACGCAGCACCCGCCGTACCTCGCCGAGGAACTCGGTGCTGGTGAGATGCGCCGGGGTGCGGGCCCCGCTGAACACGTCGGCGATGACGAGATCGGCCCAGCCGTCCTGGACCTTGGCGAGTCCGGCGCGGGCGTCGGTGGAGCGGACCCGGATCCGGGCGCCGGCGTCGAGCGGCAGCTCCCGGCGGACGAGCTGCACGAGGAGCCCGTCGAGTTCCACGATCTGCTGCGTGGAGCGGGGCCGGGTCGCGGCGACGTACCGGGCGAGGGTGAAGGCGCCGCCACCGAGGTGGACGACCTGGAGCGGCCGGTTCGGCGGGGCGACGAGGTCGGCGATGTGGCCGAGGCGCCGCTGGTACTCGAAGGCGAGGTGGGCCGGGTCGTCGAGGTCCACGTGGGACTGCGGGGCGCCGTCGATGAGCAGGGTCCAGGCGCGGGGGCGCTCCCGGTCGGGTATGAGTTCGGCGAGCCCGCCGTCGACGGTCTCGACGACGGACGCGGCGGACGCCGCCCGGTCGCGCTGCTTGTTCCTGGCCACGGGCCCATTATCGGGGCATTCGCCCGGGCCCCGCCCGACGGCCCCGGGAGCGCGGCGCCGGGATCTCCGCGGCCGCTCTCAATGGCAGCCGTCCGCCGCCTCGATGAGCCGGGCCGCCTCGCCGAGCGCCTCGCGCAGGACGACGGGATCGGTGACGGGGTCGGTGTCGCCGGGGGGCAGCAGCCAGCCGGCGGGGCGGGGCGCGTCCCCGGCGGGTTCGGGCAGCTCCGGCAGCTCGGGGAGGCGCAGGCCGCGGCCCGAGGTCCGGGTGCACGCGCTCCCGGGCATGTCCCAGGCGGCGGCCGTGCCGGGCGGGACGAGGAAGCCGAGGGTGTCGCAGGTGCCGTCGTGGACGACGGGGCCGACGGCGGGGCCCGCGCCGCGCCGCAGGATGTCGACGGCCTCGAGACCCTGGCGGACCGGCACGGTCACCAGGTCCCAGGGTTCGGCGGGCTGCTGGGCCGCGGCCTGAACCGGACCGCGGTCCTGGGGGGTGGTCAGGGACGCGTGGGCGTCCGGGGCGGGCACGTGGCGCGTGGCCGACTGGGAACCGATCTCCGACATGGGACCCCTCCTCGCTCCTGAGGAGACACGTTCCGTCTCTCCCTTACGGTTCAACGCCCGTGCGCGTCAACGGCTACGGCGCCATGCCGCCGCAAAGGATGGCAGTTCATGGCAGATCACAGGCGAGATATCCGATTTGTAGCCAAACGCTGTGTAGGCATCCGGTCACAGCAGGTACGTTCTTGCCGCCGGACCACCCGGCAGCACAGGAGAGGGCTCGGCCATGGCGATGTCACGGGCAGTTCCCAATCTCGCCTTCCGCCGGCTCCGCGGACAGCACTCGCCGGCGGAGTTCGCCGCGGCGGTCCGCCGGGCGGCGCGGGAGATCGGCGAACAGGTCGCGTGTGACGCCCGCTACATCGGGCGCGTGGAGGCGGGCGAGATCCGTTGCCCCAACTACGCGTACGAGCGGGTCTTCCTGCACATGTTCCCCGGTCTGGGTCTCTCCGACCTGGGCTTCTCCGCGCGGGAGACGGTGCGCGGCCGGCGTCAGCCGGTCGCGGCCGGGGCTCCGGCTCCCGCGGCACTCCCGACCCGGAACGATGAGGAGAGCGACGTGCTGCGTCGCGCATTCATGACGAGCGGCTCCGCCACCCTGGCGGCCGCCTCGCTGGGACTCGGCGGCCCCGCCGTCGCGATCCCCGCCCCCCGCGGCACCCACCGGATCGGCGACGCCGAGGTGCGGGCCGTCGAGGACGCCGTACGGCAGATCCGTCTGCTCGACGACCGGCACGGCGCCGACGGGCTCTACAAGGTCGCCGCCCACCCGCTCCGGGCCGCGTACGCGCTGCTCGACACGGGCACCATGACCCGCCGCTCCACCGAGGACCGGCTGCACGCGGGCGCGGGCGAGCTCTCCCTCTCGGTGGGCTGGCTGGCCCACGACTCGGGCCGGCACGACGACGCCCGCTCGCACTACGCCGAGGCCCTCGCCACCGCGCGCGTGTCGGGGAACGCGGCCCTGGAGGCGCACGCCTTCTGCAACACGTCCTTCCTCGCCCGGGACACCGGCCGGTTCCGCGAGGCGGTGCGGGCGGCGCAGGCGGGCCTGCGGGCGGCGCAGCAGCTGGACTCGGCCCGGCTGCTGTCGCTGCTCTCGCTGCGGGAGGCGGCCGCCTGGGCCGGACTCGGCGACAGGCCGGCCTGCGAGCAGGCCCTCGGCCGTGCCCACGGCTTCTTCGACCGGGGCCCGGCGGACGACGACCCCGAGTGGATGTCGTTCTTCGGGGAGCCGGAGCGGGAGGCCCTGGAGGCCCAGTGCTGGTCGGCCCTGGGCGACTGGGGCCGGGCGGCCCGGCACTCCCACCGGGCCACGGTCCTGCAGAACCCGCACTTCGCGCGGAACCTGGCGCTCTACCGCGCCCATCTCGCCAAGAACCTGGCGCACGCGGGCCGCCCGGACGAGGCCGCGGCCGAGGCGAAGCGGGTGGTGGACTCCCTGGAGGGCATCGCCTCGGCCCGGATCCGCGGAATGCTCGTCGACACCCGCCAGGCCCTCGCCGCGTACTGACCGGCCCCTGACCGGCCGCCTGACCGGCCTCCGCCGGGTGACTCCCGCTCCGGGTGCCGGTGTCGCCTACTCCAGGTGCCCGGTGTCGTTCCAGCGCTCGATCGCGGGGGCGCCGTACGCCCAGCCCAGGACGGACAGGCTCGTCGGGTCGAGGCGGACGCGGGAGGCGAAGGAGACGTCCTCGCCGAGCCAGCGGGCGCCGATCGACCGCAGGATGTGGCCGTGGGCGAAGACCAGGGCGTCACGGTCGGCCGAGCGGGCCCAGTTCACGATCTCGTCGGCGCGGTCCGACAGCTGCTCCAGCGTCTCGCCGTCCGGCACCCCGTCGCGCCAGATGAACCAGCCCGGCCGGATGTCCTGGATCTGCGGCGGGGTCAGCCCCTCGTACGCCCCGTAGTCCCACTCCATCAGCGCGTCCCAGGGCTCCGCCCGCTCGCCGAAACCGGCGATCTCGCAGGTCTCGCTCGCGCGGACCAGGGGACTCGTGCGCACCTCCACGCCGGGCAGTCCCTGCCAGGGGCCGCGGTGGAGACGCTCGCCCAGGAGCTTCGCGCCGCGCCGCCCCTCGTCGAGCAGGGGGATGTCGGTCCTGCCGGTGTGCCGGCCGAGAAGTGACCACTCGGTCTGGCCGTGCCGGGCGAGCAGGATGCGCGGTGCCATGGGAAGGATCTCCAGGGGTTCACGGTGCGGACGTGCCTCCGTCCATCATCGCCCACGTGGATTCGGGGTGACCTCCGGGCAACCCCCGGGCGGCCTCCGGCGTCCCCTCCCCCGGGGCGATCACTGGTTGGGGGGACCTTTTCGTATGCGCAAGCCACGCTGGTGGGCCGAATCGGCGCTGATGGCGGTCGTGTACGCGGCCTATTCGGGAGGGCGGCTGCTCGCCCGGGGCGACGAGGCCTCGGCCGTCGAGCACGGCCTCGCGATCCTGCGCCTGGAACGGCTCTTCGGGATCGACGCCGAGCACCCGCTGAACCGGCTGTTCACGGACGTGCCCGCGCTCGGGATCCCGGCGGACTTCGCGTACGCCTCGCTGCACTACCTCGTCACCCCGGCGGTCCTGATCTGGCTCTTCCGCCGCCGGCCCGCCCACTACCGGGCCGCCCGCACCTGGCTGATGCTCTCCACCCTGCTGGGTCTGGCCGGCTTCACCCTGCTGCCCACCTGCCCGCCCCGGCTGCTCGACCCGGCGTACGGCTTCACCGACACGATGGCGCACTTCAGCGCGTACGGCTGGTGGGGCGGCGAGGCCAGCGCGCCGCGCGGGCTCGGCGGTCTCACGAACCAGTACGCGGCCATGCCGAGCCTCCACGTGGGCTGGGCGCTGTGGTGCGGGGTGATGCTCTGGCGGTACGGGAGGACACCCGTCACGAAGGCGCTCGGGGCCGCGTATCCCCTGGTCACGACGGTGGTCGTGATGGGGACCGCCAACCACTATCTGCTCGACGCGGTCGCCGGCGCGGCCGTGATGGGCGCGGGTCTGCTCCTCACCCCGCACGCGCTGCGGCTCGCCCGGCGACTGCGCGGGACGGCGGAAGCGCCCCCGGTTGTCAGTGCCGGATGCGAGACTTCCACGGGTGAGCGCATCCCTGGACAGCGGTCTGTCCCGACCTCCGCAGACGACGCGACGCGAGCTGCTCGCTGAGCTCCGTGGACCGGCCACCCCGCCGCGTCCGCTGGACGCGCGGGCCCTCGCGGCGCTGGCCGCCAACCCCGGCTGCCGGCGCCGGGCCCTCCTCGACGGCGCGGGGGTCGACAAGTCCGCGCTGGCCGCGAAGCTCGGCTCGCCGGCCCCGTTCGGGCAGTCCCAGTTCGCGATCGTCCGGGGCAACTCCTTCGAGGCGAAGGTCAAGGCGGACGGCGGGCGCGAGCTGCTGCGTCTGATCGGCGTCGAGGATCCGGGCGCGGTGTCCGTGCCCGAGCTCGCGGCCGCGGGACCCGAGGGGCGGGTGGCGCGCACGGCCCTCGCCCTGCGGGAGGCGACCGCGGCGGGGGCGTGGACGCTGCTCGACCATCCGCTGCTCGCCCTGGAGGTGGCCGGTTCTCCGGTGTACCTGGAGCCGGACGCGGTGGTGGTCGGGCCCGACGGCGGGTGGACGGTCGTGGAGATCAAGTCCTTCCCGATGGTCGACGGCGCGGCGGACGCCTCGAAGGTCGGCGCGGCGGCCCGGCAGGCCGCCGTGTACGTCCTCGCGCTCGAACGGGTGGCGGCGGTGACCGAGGGCGCCCGGGTCGCCCAGTCGGTGCTCCTCGTCTGCCCGAAGGACTTCTCCAACCTGCCGACGGCCTCGGTCGTCGACGTGCGCAAGCAGCGGTCGGTCACCCGGCGCCAGCTCGACCGGCTGACCCGGATCGACGAGATCGCGGCGGCCCTGCCGGAGGGCGTCAGCTTCGACGTGGCGGAGCGTTCGGCCGAGGAGCTGACGGCGGCCGTGGAGTGCGTGCCCCACCAGTACGCGCCGGAGTGCCTGGCCGCCTGCGAGCTGGCCTTCCACTGCCGGTCGCGGGCCCGGCAGGCGGACGCGGTGGAGACCCTGGGCCGTTCGGTGCGGGGTGAGCTGGGCGGCCTGACGACGGTCGGCGCGGTCCTCGCGGCGGCGCGGGGCGAGGAGGGCGACCCGGAGGACCCGGCGGTGGCGGCCCTGCGCAGGGCACGGGCCCTGCGCGAGGAGGCCCTGTCGGGAGCGGAGGCCCGCGCATGTCGCTGATCTCCACCCTCGCCCGCATGGAGGCCGTCGAGTCCGGCCGGGCGCAGCCCCTCGCGACCGTCCGGCACCGGCGGGTCTCCGAGCGGCCGCTCGTCCTCGTGCCGCTGACCACGGCCGGCGAGGCGGGCGCCCCGCTGGGCGCGCTCGTCGGCACCGACCCGGCGGAGCCGCGGCTCCTGGTGGTGGCCCAGCCCCGGGACCGGGACCTGCGGTTCGCGTTCCTCGCCGACCTGGCGGAGGAGGTCCTGCCGTACGTCGACTCCTTCACGGAGGCCGTCGAGGCGGCGGAGAAGAGCGAGGTCGATCCCGAGACCGGCAAGAAGGTGAAGGTCGAGGTCGAGCTGTGCGCGGACGCGCCGCAGCTGATCGTGCCGAGCCGGGCGGGCATCGAGTACGTACGGCTGCTCGGGCGGTCGACGCGGTTCCGGCGGACGGCCGAGCAGGACCCCGAGACGCCGTTCCCCGCGCCGCCTCGCGTCCCGCTCCTCGGGCGCTGGCTGACGCACTTCGGCGACCGGGCCCGGGTGCCCGGCTCCTCGCTGCTGCTGTCGGCGACCGATCTCCTCAACCGGCACTGGGCGACCGGACAGTCCTCCCTGGAGGACCAGCACCTGGGTGCGCTGCTCGCGTGGATCGATCCCGCCGACGGTGAGCCGGGCGCCGAGGCGGCGCTGCGGGCCGAGACCGGGCGGGACGCCGAGGGGCGGTTGCTGTGCCCGCCGGCCGGTCCCGCCACCGACCCCGCCTTCGACAACGGACTCCTCGCGCCGGCGATCGAGCGGTACGACCGGGCCCGGCAGGCCGTCGGCGCCGCCGAGGACGGCGAGGCGGCCGAGCGCGGACTCGGCGAACTGCACCGGGCCGAGCGGGAGCTGCGCCGCCTGGTCGCCTCACAGATGAGGCCGACGTGGGACGCGGTCTGGCAGGCGGTCGGCCTGCTGCGGGAGCTGCCGGAGGGGGCCAGGGTCGAGGACCGCTGGACCCGCGACCGCTGGTCCTTCACCGCCCACCGGGACCGGGTCACCGCCGGAGAGCCGCCGCAGCCGCGCCGGGACGACGCCGTGACGGCGGCCCGCAAGCTCGCCGCGCGCGAGCAGGCCCAGGGCCAGCTGGAGGCGCAGGAGGCCCTCGACGATCCGCTGGTGCTCGCCGGGCGGCGGCTGTCGGGCGAGGCGTTCACGGCCGAGGTGGCCGAGGTGACGATGGCCTGGACGGAGTCCAGGCGGCCCGCGCCGCGCCCGCTGCTCACGGTCCGCACCGAGGACCGGCCGCACCTGGGCGAGAAGGTGAAGGTGTACCGCTCGCTCGACGGGAAGCCGCAGTCGGCGGAGTTCGTGCGGTACGAGGAGGACGGGGCGCTGCTGCTGCGCCTCCTCGACCGGATGGGCCGCTCGAAGGAGCCCGCGGAGGGCTCGGTGCCGGAGAAGGGCGAGCGGATCGCCTGGACGCTGTTCGAGCACGACCAGCGGGTCGGGCCGCAGCTGCCGGAGGCGGAGGAGACGCCCTGGACGCACGGCGGTCCGCCTGGGGCCGACGCCGTGGAACCGCCCGACGCCGTGACCTCGGAGGATGTGCTGTGACCGTGTTCGACCTCTCGACGCCGCCCGTCGACGACGCGGCGTCCTTCGATCCCTCGGCCGCCGCGGGCCGGGCGACGGCCGACATCCTCGCGGCCACCCTCCACGGCACCGCGCGCGGTGTCGTCGTGGACTCCCCGCCGGGCGCGGGGAAGTCGACGCTCGTGGTGCGGGCCGCGCTCGAACTGGCCGCGGCCGGACGCCCCCTGATGGTGGTGGCCCAGACGAACGCGCAGGTGGACGACCTGGTGCTGCGGCTCGCCGAGAAGGAGCCGGACCTGGAGGTCGGGCGGCTGCACTCGAACGACAGCGACCCGTACGACAAGGCGCTCGACGACCTGGAGAACGTACGGAAGTCGGCGAAGGCCGGTGAGCTGACCGGGCTGCCGGTGGTCCTCTCCACGGCCGCCAAGTGGGCGCACGTGAAGAACGTCGAGCCGTGGGCGCACGCGATCGTCGACGAGGCGTACCAGATGCGCTCGGACGCGCTGCTCGCCGTGGCGGGGCTCTTCGAGCGGGCGCTGTTCGTGGGCGACCCCGGTCAGCTGGACCCGTTCTCGGTGGTGGGCGCCGAGCAGTGGGCGGGGCTCTCCTACGACCCGTCGGCGAGCGCGGTCTCCACCCTGCTCGCGCACAATCCCGAACTGCCGCAGCACCGGCTGCCGGTGTCCTGGCGGCTGCCCGCCTCGGCGGCGCCGCTGGTCTCGGACGCGTTCTACCCGTTCACGCCGTTCCGCAGCGGCACCGGGCACGGGGACCGGAGGCTGTCCTTCTCGGCCGTGTCGGACGGTTCGGGCCCCGACCGGGTCCTCGACGAGGCGGCGGAGTCGGGCTGGGGCCTGCTCGAACTGCCCGCCCGGCACACCCCCCGCACCGACCCGGAGGCGGTCGGCGCGGTCGCCGTGGTGGTGCGCCGGCTCCTCGACCGGGGCGGCGCCGCGGTCTCGGAGCGCTCGGAGACCGCGGTCCCCCTGACCCCCGACCGGGTCGCGGTCGGCACCGCCCACCGCGACCAGGCGGCGGCGATCCGGGCGGCTCTCGCCGAACTGGGCGTCACGGGCGTGACGGTGGACACCGCGAACCGGCTCCAGGGGCGTGAGTACGACGTGACCGTCGTCCTCCATCCGCTGTCCGGGCGCCCCGACGCGACCGCCTTCCACCTGGAGACGGGCCGGCTGTGCGTCCTCGCGTCCCGGCACCGGCACGCGTGCATCGTGGTCTGCCGGGCGGGTGTCACGGATCTGCTCGACGCGCACCCGTCGACCGAGCCGGTCCAGCTGGGCGTCGCCGTGTCGTTCCCGGACGGCTGGGAGGCGAACCACGCGGTCCTCTCCCACCTGGCGGAACACCGGGTCGCCTGGACGCCCTGAGTTTCCCCGGGCCGGGTGCGGCGCCCGGGTGCGGCCCGGCCCCCGACGCCCTCTTGCGGGGCGCGGGACAATGGAAGACGGCCCGGGGTTCCGGGCCGCCCGTGTGCGGAGAGCCGGTGCGCGACGCGCCGGTGCGTACAGCGTGACCATGAGCGTGAAGAGGAGAGCGACGATGGCGGAACCCGCGGAGCGGAGCGGACAGCGGCGGCTCAGGCCGGCACCGCTGGTCTTCGAGCCTGCCGAGGCGACCGCCGACCCGGAGCATTTCTTCGACCTGGAGTCGATAGACGATCCGCGGGAACTGCTGTCCCGTGCGACGGAGCTGACGCTGGCGTTCCGCGCGGCGACGGACCGGGCGACCGAGTTCCAGGCGATCGCGGCGGCGCAGCTGGCGGATCCGCGCCGGTTCGACCGTCTGACGCCGGCGGACGTCGCCGAGCGGGCGCAGTGGACCGAGGACTACGCCCGGAAGATGATCGAGTTCGGCCGCGACCTGATCAGGACGAACGGCCGGCCTGCGGAGGACTGAGGCTCCGTCGTTCGTGGCCGAAAAGCACGCCTGGCATATGCCGGGGGTGCACGATACTCCTCGCCCTCCCCCTCTGTCCGGATTTCCGTGAACTCTCGGCGACCGGTCTGTGACAGCCGGTAGACCTGGACGCATGACGACGTGGACGCGCGACGAGACCGAGCACGACATCTTCCGGTTCCTCCGGGAGGGCGACGAGGGGCGTCACCAGACCGCCCGGGTGACCGCCGACGGTGCCTCCTGGCTCGCCTCCGCCACCGGGAACCGTGAGGCCGCGCTCACCCGCTGGGAGTCCCGGCCGACCTCCCCGGCCGCGCTGCCCTGCGGGGCCGTCTTCGACGTCGTCAACGTGGACCCGGTCTTCGGGCGCCGCATGCTGGACCGGCTGTGGGAGGAGGGCCCGGGTTCGGGGCCCGTCGCGGTGCACCGGGGCCGGATGATGCTGTTCACCGCGCCGGGCACGGCCCAGCGGCTGCCGGCCCTGCTGGACTGGGAGGAATGGTGCGACGCCGTCCCCCGGCCGCTCTGTCATGGGATCGGGGACGCGGTGACCGTGCCTCCGCTCGTGCCGTCCGGGCCCGCCGGGCCCCGCTGGCTGGTGGCGCCCGACACCCGGAACCCGTGGCTGCCCGGCCCCGAGGTCGTGCTCTGGGCCTGCGTGCGGGCCGTCCGGGCGGCTTCCGCCGTCGACGTGCGGGTATCGATTTTTCCTCCCGCCGATCCGGATGCTAATGTCTACGACGTCAGCAGGCGCCGCTAGCTCAGTTGGTTAGAGCAGCTGACTCTTAATCAGCGGGTCCGGGGTTCGAGTCCCTGGCGGCGCACCGACAGGAGAAGCCCCTCGCGGAAGCGAGGGGCTTCTTCGTGTTCCCGGGCGTTCCGGTTCCGGCCGCTCAGTCGACGGCGGGCGGGGTGATCCTGACCGTCCAGGCGCCCGACCCGGTGCGATCCGTGACCTCCACCCGTACCCCCGTGCCGGGCACGGTGAGCGTCTCGCCCTCCTCCAGCGGGGCGTCCGCGAGCGGCGGGTAGACGGAGCGGTCCCAGCAGGCCTCGGTGCGCGGGTGCGCGTCGACGACCTCGACGGGGCCGTCGCCGGAGGCCGCGGTACCCCGGACCCGGTAGACGAGGACGCCCTCGGTGCAGGTCTCGGCGTTGCTCCCGGCCCTGCCCCGGGCCTCGACCGCGAGGACGCTGTCGGGGCCGGTGCGGACCACGGCGAGCCGGGTGCCGAGGCTGGCGCCGGGTGCGGGCTGGGCGTCGGTCGGTTCCAGGCTCACCATCCGGGGACCGGTCCCCTGCACGCAGGCGATCTGGGCGGTGGAGAGCCAGCCGAGCTTCCACTTGTGCCAGCCGAAGAGGTCCGGGGAGAGCCCGAACTGGCTGCCCATGACGTCCCAGTCACCCACATGGGTGTCCCAGTCGCCCTTGCCGTCCGCCGGACGGTGGTAGAGGTCGGGCAGGTCGAAGACGTGTCCGGTCTCGTGGGCCAGGACGTTCCGGTCGGGCGGATGGCGCTCGAAGACGGTGACGACCCGCTTGATCTCTGTGCCGTCGACCTCCATCGGCTTCTCGAGGTTGACGACCTTGGTCGCGTCGGAGTCCACACCGGGCGCGTCCGGGTCGGCGACCAGGTAGACGATGTCGTACCGGGAGAAGTCGACGCTCGCGTCGGCGGCGCCGATCGCGTCCCGGAGGTAGGCGGCGCGCTGCCCGGCGTCCCAGTCACGCCGTATGTCGTACGCGCTCGACTCCTTCGGCATCGGGGTCCAGACCCGCTGGGGGTGCGGACGCAGGTGGAAGCGCCCGTAGGAGGCGCGGGCGAAGTACTCGCTGGTGGCGGGGAAGTGGTCGGCTGCGAGTTCGGCCGGATCGGTGAGCGGCTCGGCGTCCGGGAACGACAGGAAGATCATGACCGCGTCGAGGGTGCGGTCGGGGCGCGGATACGACCTGTTCCAGGTGTCGAGGCCGAGCGAGTGATGGGCCGCCGTACGGGGCAGGGCGCAGGGACTCGCCGAGGGGGCGCCGACGGCGGGGCCGGCGACGAGCCCGGTGGCGGCCAGGGCGGCGAACGAGGTGAGGGCCGCCGCGCCGGCGCGGAGCCGCGAGCGGTCCACTCCCCCGGGTGGCTGCTGACCCCTCACGTGGACCTCCGGATCGGGAATGCGGGACACTCCACCCACCTTGTGACGGTTTGCGACGTTTCGCACGTTTCCGCTGCCCCGGTCGGGTGAGGGCGCGCCACGCGGTCGACGCGACACGAGCGCGCTTCAGCTCACGGAAAGTCACATTCGGTCACATCGCCATCGACCCGTGTCAGACCCGCGCAGAAACGATCGGGCGGGGTGCGGCGGTGGGCGGTCTCACAGCGGCGGGCACCCCCCGGAGGTGCCCCGAAGCTGGAAGGCTCCCCCGTACGGGCTCTATGATCGGCACACTCTTCCTTGGCCGACCGTCCCGATCACATGTGACCGGCCTGACTGCACTACGGGAGCGAGCGGTGAGCGGAACCCCCGAAGGACCGGTGCACCCAGAGCCGCCGGAGACGCGCGCGGCGGAATCCGCACTCACGGAGCGTCACCCCCGGTACGGCGCCGAGCCGCGCGTCGGCTGCTCCCCCTCCGAACTCCGTGACTACCGCGCCGCGTTCCGCGTCGCCCAGCTCGCGATGGCCGTCATCGACCAGGACGGCGTCGTCGTCGTGGCCAACGACTCCTTCGGCACCCTCATCGGGGCCGAGCCGGAGGCGCTCCGGGAGCAGGCCGCCGCCGACCTCGTCGACCTCGCGTCCGACGGGCGCACCTGGCACGCGTACCGCGAGGTGCTGCGCGGCCGGCGCTCCCGCTTCCGCTGCACCCGCCGGCTCAAGCACGCCGACGGGCGCTCGCTGTGGGCCGAGGTCACCGTCGCCCCCGTGCCCGACAGCCGGCGCGTCCTGCTGTCGATCGCGGACATCAGCGACCGGCGCGAGCTCCAGGCGCGGCTGCGGCACCTCCAGATGCACGACCCGGTGACCCGACTGCCCAACCGCGCCCTGTTCTTCGAGCGCCTCTCGGCGGCCCTGGAGGCCTCGGCGCAGGACGCGGCGGACCTCGCAAGCGCCGCGGCCATCGCGGGCACCGCGAGCGCCACCGCCCTCGTGGGCGCGCTGGGCACGGTGGGCCCGGGCGAAACGATCAGCTCGTCGTACGAGTCCTACGGGTATGGCAGAACAGGGCGGATCGGCCTCTGCTACCTCGATCTCGACGGCTTCAAGGCCGTCAACGACACCCTCGGCCACCGCGTCGGCGACCGGCTCCTCGCCGCCGTCGCCTCCCGTCTCACGGAGTGCGCGGACAGCGACGGCTACACCCGCAGCGGCGGCCATCTCGTGGCGCGCCTCGGCGGGGACGAGTTCGCGATCGTGGTCGAGGACTCCACCGGCACGGAGCAACTCGCCGATCTGGCCCGCTCGGTGCTGTGCGCGCTCCAGCAGCCCTTCGACCTGGGCGGCCAGCGGCTCTCGGTCTCCGCCTCGATCGGCGTGGTGGAGCGCTCCGGGTCCGGCACGACGGCGACGGCCCTGATGCAGGACGCCGACACCACGCTGTACTGGGCGAAGGCGGACGGCAAGGCCCGCTGGACCCTCTTCGACCCGGAGCGCAACGCGCACCGGATGACCCGGCAGGCGCTCTCCTCCACCCTGCGCCCGGCCGTGGAGCGCGGGGAGTTCGCCCTGGAGTACCAGCCGCTGGTGGACCTGGCGGACGGCGCGGTGCGCGGGGTGGAGGCGCTGGTGCGCTGGAACCACCCGCAGTTCGGCGTCCTTCCGCCGAATCGGTTCGTCGGGATCGCCGAGGAGGACGGCTCCATCGTCGAACTCGGCCGCTGGGTGCTGAACACGGCCTGCCGGCAGGCCCGGCAGTGGCAGAAGGACCACCCGCGCGAACGCCCGATCTTCGTCAGCGTCAACGTGGCGGTGCGTCAGGTCTGGGACTCCGACCTGGTCGCCGACGTGGCCGGCATCCTCGCGGAGACGGGGCTCGCCCCGCATCTGCTCCAGCTGGAGCTCACCGAGTCGGCCGTGATGGGCTCCGCCGGCCGGCCGCTCCAGGCACTCCAGGCGCTGAGCGACATGGGGGTGCGGATCGCGATCGACGACTTCGGCACCGGCTACTCGAACCTGGCCTATCTGAGCCGGCTGCCGGTCTCCGTGCTCAAGCTGGACGGCTCCTTCGTCCGCGGCTTCCAGGACGAGGAGCACGCCAACCCGGCCGACGAGCTGATCGTCGAGGCGCTGGTGCAGCTGGCGCACCGGCTGGGGCTGACGGTCACCGCCGAGTGCGTGGAGACCTCGGGGCAGGCGAGCCGGCTGCGCAGGATCGGCTGCGACACGGGGCAGGGCTGGCTGTACTCGCGGGCCGTGACCCCGGACCGTATCGATGAGCTGATCGGCGCGGAACCGCTCCCGGTCTGAACCGTCTCCGGCCGGAGGCATGGAACTGCCCCCGGCCGGAGGGACATTCCGGGCGGGGGCAGCGGTTCATGCGGGGTTCAGCGGGTCACGTGAGCCCTCCGGAACCCGGGTCAGGGCCTCAGCAGGCGCCCTGGTCCTTCCAGACACCCCACTCGCCGGTGGTGCCGGGGGTCTCGTTCTGGGTCCACCACTGGGCGAGCCACTTGCGGCCGTTGTGGGAGACGACCGTGCCGCCGTTGTAGACCGTGCCGGCCACGTACGCCGGGACCGAGCCGCAGCCCGTGGGCGGGGTGGTCGGCGGGGTCGTCGGAGGCGTGGTGGGAGGCGTGGTGGGCGGGGTGGTCGGGGGCGTCGTCGGCGGGGTCGTCGGCGGGGTGGTGGTGGAGCCGAGCGCCGTGTTGATCTGCTTCAGCAGGGTGGCGTTCTCGTCCAGGCCGAGGAGCGAGTACATCATCGCGCCGCCCAGGCCGCGCTGCTTGGCGTAGTCCACACGGGCCTGGATGGAGCGCTGGTTGAGGCCGGTGAAGAACTCGCCGTCCTTGTAGAAGTACGAGGCCTTCGCCTGGTCGTCCCAGAAGGTCGTCGCCGCGTTGTCGACGATGCCGCCGAGCTCCTTGTAGTGCGCGATGCCGGCCTGCTGGCTGAGCGGGCGGACGTTGGAGCCGCCGGTCGCGGTGCCCGCGAGGCCGTTGGCGGAACCGGCCGGGACGCCCTTCCAGCCGCGGTAGTAGAACTCGTAGCCCAGGGTCAGCTTGTTGGCGGGGAAGCCACCGGCGATGCCGTAGGCGGGCTTGCCGTCGATCCAGGAGTCGATGGCGTTGTCGATCGAGTACTTCTCGGTGCCCGGCGCGATGACGTCCGTCGGGTCGTTCGAGCCGGAGTACAGCGGGGACTGGTGGTACGTCGGCCCGTCGCCGTCCCAGGCGCCGTGCATGTCGTACGTCATGATGTTGGCGTAGTCCAAGTACTGGCCGATCTTGTCGGTCTCGATGTACTTGATCTTGTCCTGGCCGGCCGGCATGGCGGCGGTCAGCATGTACTTCTTGCCGCCGTTGGCGGCGCCGTACTCGTCGAGCTGCTTGCGGAACTCGGCGAGGAGCAGCGTGAAGTTCTGCTTGTCCTCGGGGGCGTAGTGGTTGCCCAGGTGGCCGCCGGAGGAGCCGGGGTACTCCCAGTCGATGTCGATGCCGTCGAAGATGCCGGCCGCCGTGCCCGCGCCACCGAAGCCGCCCTCGACGGGCAGGTTGCCCTTGATGTACTGGTCGATGCAGGAGGAGACGAGCTTCTTGCGGCTCGCGTCCGTCTTCGCCGCGTCGCTGAAGTACTTGGAGTACGTCCAGCCGCCGAGGGAGATGTTGATCTTCAGGTGGGGGTATTTCGCCTTCAGTTCCTTGAACTGGTTGAAGACGCCCACGATCGGCTGGTCCCACTTGTCGGCGACGCCGTCGACGCTGTCCGCCGCGCCGAAGGACTTCTGGTAGTCGGCGTACGAGTCGCCCGCACCGTCACCCGCGTTGGGGTTGTTGTCGTCACCCGCGGCCTTGTTGGCCATGAAACAGGTGAGGTTGGTGGGGTGGATGTTGCCGAACGAGTAGTTGATGACGTCCAGCTGGCCCGCGATGCCCCGGGTGTCGAGGTGCTTGGGGTAGAACGCGTTGCCGTAGACGCTCCACTGGTCGTAGTACGCGATGCGCACACCGCCCGCAGCGGCAGTGGTCGTCGTGTCGGCCGCCTGGGCGGAGCCGAGGCCGACGGTCGCCGCGAGGGCGCCGGCGGCGAGGGCCGTGCTGAGGAGCGCGGCGATCAAGGGCTTACGGGGGTGCACGTGCGGCCTCCATCGGGGGGAGTGCGGGGGTGGTGCCGTACAGGAGCTGGAGCAGTGATAACCGGCACGTGAACAGTGCGTCAATGGTCTGAACCAGATTGAGGACTAGACCAATTCGAAGAAGAAAGGCCTCGTCAGAGGCGCGCAGCACAAAACGGAACCGCCCGCCACCATCGGTGACGAGCGGTTTAAGGTTCACTTAGGGGTGGAGCGGGACCGGATCCGTGCAGGAACCAACCGGCCCCGGGAACCAGGGTTTTTACCCGGCCGTCCCCGGACCGGAACAGGTGCCGCGCCCTACTCCGCCGGGAGCTCGGGGAGTTCGTACGCGTCCGCGATGAGCTCGTAGCTCCGCAGCCGCGCCTCCCCGCCGTGCGCGTTGGCCGTGATCATCAGCTCGTCCGCGCCCGTCCGCTTCCTGAGGTCGTCCAGGCCGGTACGGACCTCGTCGGGGGTGCCGTAGACGATGTTCGCCAGCCAGTCGTTCACGAACTCCCGCTCGGCGGGGCTGAACCCGTACGCCTCCGCCTCCTCGGGCGTCGGCACCAGGCCGGGCCGGCCGGTGCGCAGCCGCAGCATCGCGAGGGCACCGGAGAGGACCTGGCGGCGGGCCTGCGCCGCCTCGTCGGCGGCGAGCGCGGAGACGCCGATCATCGCGTACGGCGCGTCGAGCACCTCGGAGGGCCGGAAGGACTCCCGGTAGAGGTCGAGTGCCGGGATCGTGTTCCTGGCCGAGAAGTGATGGGCGAACGCGAAGGGCAGCCCGAGCAGGCCGGCCAGGCGCGCGCTGAAGCCGGACGAGCCGAGCAACCAGATCGGCGGCCGCCCCTTCGGGCCCTGCACCGGGCCGGGCACGGCGTGGATCCGGGCGTACCGGTGGCCGTCCGGGAAGTCGTCGTCCAGGAACCGGGTCAGCTCGGCCAGCTGCTCCGGGAAGTCTTCCGCGCCCTCGTTCAGGGTGGCGGTGCGGCGCAGGGCGGCCGCGGTGGCCCCGTCGGTGCCGGGCGCGCGCCCGAGACCGAGGTCGATCCGGCCCGGGGCGAAGGCCTCCAGGGTGCCGAACTGCTCGGCGATGACCAGCGGCGCGTGGTTGGGCAGCATGACGCCGCCCGAGCCGAGGCGGATGCGCGTGGTGTGCGCGGCGAGGTGGGCGAGGATCACCGCGGGGGACGAGGAGGCGACGCCGGGCATGGAGTGGTGTTCGGCCACCCAGTGCCGGTGGAAGCCGCGCCGCTCGGCGAGCCTGCTCAGCTCGACGCTGGTGGCGAGCGCCTGGGTCGCGGTCCTGCCGCTGCCGACGGTCACCAGGTCCAGCACGGACAGCGGCACGGGCGCGGAGCCCCGCGCCTCTCCTCGAATAGCGTCGGTCACCTTCGGGACCCTCCTCGGCACACGTACGGACTCATGAACGACCCACGGATCGGCAGAACGACCCGTGGATCGGCGTGGACTCGATGACAACAGGAGGGTGTCTCCGTTTATTCCGCGGCCAGGGACGGGGGCCCCGCGGGGGCCTTCCGATGGTTCTCGGCCACCGCGCGGGGCCGGAAGGCGACCGGAACGACCGCCACCGCGTCCGTTTCTCCCATAAAAATCTCGCGTTCTCCCAGGGCCGAACGCATGGGCGAACCCCCTCGCGCACGGCCCTGACCTGAGACTCTCCGGGCCACTCATGACGAGGGCATATGCCAGAGTGGCGCGCCCCAGACCAGGGCGCGGATGCTCCGCATCATTCTCGCCAACAGCCGCCCCGCAAACGGTGCTTGGCGGCTATCGTGGTACGAAAGCTTGCGGTCACAACCTGGTAGGGGGAAACCGTGGCGCTGAAGCCCGAGCCCACCGCGCCGTTCCACTCGGTGCAATACGCCTTGCGCGTCCTCGAGACGATCTCACGGCACGGTGGCGGAGTGACGGACGTCCAGATCGCGCGCGAAGCCGGCCTGCCCGTGGCCCACCTCACCTCGCTGCTCCTCATGCTCCGGCGTGAGGGGTACGTCGAGCAGGTCGCCGACGGCGCATACGTGATCGGGGACTCCCTCGTCCTCCTCGGCTCCGGCATGACCCGCCGCGAAGCCCTGCAGGCGAAGCTCCAGGAGACCCTGACCGAGCTGCGCGACTCCGTCGGCGCGGCGGTCTACATCAGCCGGTACATCGACGGCGAGGTGAAGATCACGCAGTTCGCCGACGGTCCGCGCACGCCCAAGGTCAACGAGTGGGTCGACTTCCGCTCGGCCGCGCACGCCAGCGCGGTCGGCAAGTGCCTGCTCACCCAGCTCGACCAGAACGGACGCCGGGACCACCTGTCCCGGCACAAGATCGCCCGGCTGACCTCCCGGACGATCACCAGCGAGCGGATCCTCTTCTCCAAGCTGGACAGCCAGCCGCCCACCGTCCCCGTGCTCGACCTCCAGGAGTACGCGGTGGGCACGGTCTGCGCGGCCGTTCCGCTGACGGCCGGCTCCGCCGTGGGCTGCCTGGCCCTCTCCCTGCCGATCGAGCACGCCCACCGGCTGCGCTCGGCCGCGGACACGCTGAACCGCCGGGCGGCGCCGGTGGTCATGGCACTGGCGATCTGAGACACCCGGGCCCCGGGGAGCCGAGGAATCCGCGGCATCCGGGGCATTCGGGGGTCCCCGCGGCGCGGTCGCGCGGGGTGGTCACGAGCACCCCGCGGGACCAGGTAGTATTTTCTCTGTCAGCAGGCGCCGCTAGCTCAGTTGGTTAGAGCAGCTGACTCTTAATCAGCGGGTCCGGGGTTCGAGTCCCTGGCGGCGCACAGACGGAAGAAGCCCCTCGCGGAAGCGGGGGGCTTCTTCGTGCTCCCAGCGCGTTCCCGCTCCGGCCTCCCCTGCCCTGCCCTCCCCTGCCTTGCCCGGCCCCTCTCTCAAGCCCTGAGGTAGGTCAGGACGGCGAGGACCCGGCGGTGGGTGTCCTCGGCCGGCGGCAGATCCAGCTTCGCCAGGATGTTGCCGATGTGCTTGCCGACGGCGGCCTCGGTCACGACCAGGCGGCGGGCGATCGCACCGTTCGAATGCCCCTCCGCGACCAGACCCAGGACCTCGCGCTCGCGCGGGGTCAGCGCCTCCAGCGGATCGCGGTGCCGGCGGAGCAGCTGCCGTACGACCTCGGGGTCGACGACCGTCCCGCCGTCCGCGACCCGGGTGAGCGCGTCCAGGAACTCCTCCACCTGACCGACCCGGTCCTTGAGCAGATAGCCGACGCCGGTGCCGTCGCCCGCGTCCAGGAGATCGGCGGCGTAGCTGCGCTGCACGTACTGGCTGAGGACCAGGACCGGCAGGGCGGGGCGCTCGGCGCGGAGCGCGACGGCGGCGCGCAGCCCCTCGTCCTGGAAACCGGGCGGCATCCGGACGTCGGTCACGACGATGTCCGGATCGTGCGCGGTGACCGCCCCGCGCAGCGCGTCGGCGTCCCCGACGGCGGCGACGACGTCGTGGCCGAAGCGGGCCAGGAGCCCGATCAGTCCCTCCCGGAGGAGGACGCTGTCCTCGGCGAGGACGACGCGGAGCGTTCGCTCAGTGCGGGGCATGGGATCTCCACTCGGAGGAGGGTCGGCCCGCCCGGCGGGCTCATGATCGTCAGTGTGCCATCGAGGACGGAGATCCGGTCGGCCAGGCCGGTGAGCCCGGTGCCCCCGGCCGGATCCGCGGCGCCCCTCCCGTCGTCCTCGACGTCGATCCGGAGGACACCGCCGGTGTGCCGGGCGGTGATCGAGGCCCGGTTCGCCCCGCTGTGCTTGCCGATGTTGGCGAGGGCCTCGCAGCCGGCGAAGTAACCGGCGCTCTCCACGGACTCCGGCAGCCGGGGCAGGTCGACGTCCGTGGCGACGGGCACGGCGGACCGGTCGGCGGCGTCGGCGAGGGCCGGGCCGAGGCCGTAGTCGGCGAGGACCTGCGGGTGGATGCCGTGGATCAGCTCGCGCAGCTCGGTCAGGACCTGCCCGGCCTCCGCGTGCGCCTTCGCCAGCTGGTCGGCGAGCGGGCCGCCCGGCGGGGCGTCGAGCCGGGCGAGCCCGAGGGTCATCGTGAGGGCGACCAGGCGCTGCTGGGCGCCGTCGTGCAGATCGCGCTCGATCCGGCGCCGCTCGGCCTCGAAGGCGTCGACGAGCCGGGCGCGGGAGGCGATGACCTCGCCGATCGCGCCCTGGCGCGCGGACTCGCGGGGGGTGAGCAGGGCGCGGACGAGAGCGGCGCGGGCGCCGGCGACGGCGGCGAGCGGGTAGGCGAGGGCGACGAGGAGCAGGGCGCCGATGAGGGCGGCGGCGAAGGCCTCCGGGTAGGAGGTCACCAGGTACGCCTTGACGACCTTGGCCTCCTGGCCGTCCACGGCCAGCTGGACCGGCGCGCCGAGCAGCAGCACGGGAAGGCCGACGCCGACGGCGACGGCGAGGAGGTCGAGCGGCCACAGGACGGTGGCGAGGAGCAGGGCGTACGCGAACTCCCGCCAGGACGCCTGCTCCCCCGCCCGGAGCCGGAGCCAGGCGGCGAGGCCGGGGGCGGTGGGGACGCGGTGCGGGTCGGGGGCGGGGTCGAGGTCGACGAGGCGGAGACGGCGGCGCTCGACGCCGCCGAGGGCGAGTCCGGAGAGGAGGAGCGGGGGCAGCCCGACGAGCAGGACGGAGAACAGCCCGAGCAGCGCGAACACGACGCAGACGACGCCCCCGAGGAGGGCGCCGGTCGCCAGGTAGGCGACGGCTCGCCAGGGCCAGGGTCCGAGGAGGAACCGGGGCCGGGTGAGCGCCTGCCAGGGAGTACGGGGGTCCATGCGGCCCCACGTTAGGCCCGCCAGCCGGGGCGGGGCGATGGGGCTGAGGGGTGGGGTGGGGGTGGGGCTGGGCCTACCTCCGCCGGCGGGGCGAGGCTGGGGCTACCCCTCCGGCACGGGTGGGGCGGCTGGGCCAACGCCCGTCGGCGCGGGTCGGGCTGGGGCCTTCCCCCGCCGGCACGGGTGGGGCCGGGCCTACCTCCGCCAGCAGGGGCGAGGCTGGGCCTACCCCTTCCGGCACGGGTGAGGTGCCAGGGCCAACCCCCGTCGGCACGGGTGAGGCTGGGACCTCCCCCGCCGGTGCGTCGTCCCGGAGTCACGACGGCGGCCCTCCTCGGTGGTCACCGCCTGGGGAGACACCTCGGGCGGTCACCGCCCGGGGAGGCGCCTCGGGTGGTCACCCCGCCCGGGGAGACGCCGTCGGGGCCTGTCCGGCGGATCCGCGGCTCCGGTCGTGATCCGCCGGACCGGTCCTAGGGCTGGTCGAGGGCGTGTTCCTTGAGGAAGGCTCCCGCGTGGGCCGCCGCCTCCTCCCTCGTCGCGTACCTCTCGTCGCCGTCCGCCGGTCCCTCCGTCCCGTCGGCGCCCTCGCCGGTCCAGCCCCACCCTCCGGACGACGGCGTCAGTTCGGCCGTTCCGCCCCACAGGGCGAGCGCGAGGCCCGTCGGGCGGCTGACGGCGTCGGGCCACTTCTTGCGGGCGCCCTGCCGGGTGATGCCCCAGACGGCGCCCAGCTGTTCGTAGCTCGCGCCGTAGGACCCGGCGGTGCCCGCCGCGATGGCCGTCAGCCGCTTGACCTCCGCGTCCACCGCCTTCCATGCGGCCAGGACGGACAGTGACACGTCGACCGGGTCCGCCGCCCACACGCGGTCCGCCGGCAGTTCCGACGCGCGCTGCCGCAGGGCCGACGCGAGCGGGTTGAGGGCGTCGTAGAGGGCCTTGTCGAGCTCGGCCTGTTCTTCGGGGGTGATCCCCGAGAAGGTCATGCGACAACTTTAGTTACCCATCAGCGGTCTGTAAACTTTGGTTCCCGACCATGCCGGGTGTACTCCGCCCTGAGCGCGGCCACGGCCTCGGGCGTCAGGGGCTCGTACGGGGCCCCCGGCGTCGGGCGCCACCAGAGCGAATCCGCGCAGAGGAAGGACTCGCGGCGCAGCGCCACCCGGTGGATCTTGTTGGTGGCCGTGAGGGGCAGTTCGGGCATCACCTGGACGAAGCGGGGCGGCATCTTCGTCCCCAGGTCCCCCTGCGTCGCGAGGAAGCTCGCGAACTCCGCCGGATCGAAGACCGCCCCCTCCCGCAGCGCCAGCGCCGCCATCACCTGGTCCCCCGCCACCGGGTCCGGTACCGCGTAGACCGCGACCCCCGCGGCCCGGTCCCAGCGGGCCAGGATGTGCTCGATCATCGCCGCCGCCAGGTTCTCGCTGTCGACCCGCAGCCGGTCGTCCGTACGGCCCGCGAAGTAGAGGTAGCCGTCCGCGTCCCGGTAGAAGAGGTCGCCCGTCCAGTACCAGCCCTCGCGCAGCCGCGCGGCCTCCGCCTCGGGGTTGCCCCAGTAGCCCTCGAAGGCGCTGCGGCCCCGGTTGACGAGTTCCCCGACGGCCTCGGCGGCGTTGAGGAGCCGGCCCTCGGCGGAGAAGCGGGCCGCCGCGCACTCCCGGCCCGTCTCCGCGTCCACCACCACCAGGTCGTCGGTCGGCGCCGCGCGGCCCACCGCGCCCGTCGGCGTGTCCGGCGTCCGCTGGATCGACGCACCCCCCTCCGAGGAGCCGTACCCCTCCACGAGCGGCACCCCGAAGCGCTCCCGGAAGCGCGCCGCGTCCACCGCCCCCGCCTCGGTGCCGAAGCCGAGACGGAGCCGGTGCGCGTGGTCCTCCGGGGTGGGCGGGGTCGCCAGGAGGTACTGCACCGCCCGGCCGACGTAGGTGAAGTAGGTGGCGTCGAAGCCTCGTACGTCCGAGAGGAAGCGGGAGGCCGAGAACCGGGCCCGCAGCGCCACGCCGGCCCCGGCGGCCAGCGCCGGCGCCCAGTCCGCGATCACCGCGTTCCCGTGGAACATCGGCATGCAGATGTAGTGGACGTCGTCCCGCCCGACGGAGAAGTGGGCCGCGAGCGAGGCACCGGCCGCCGCCAGCCGGCCCTGGCTGCAGAGCGCCGCCTTCGGCGCACCCGTGGAACCGGACGTGAAGGAGAGCAGGAAGCGGCTGTCGGGGCGTACGGGGCCGAGGCGCGCGTCGCCCGGGCGGGCGGACCCGTACGGCGCGAGGAGTTCCCGGTACGCGTCGGTGTCCGTGACCAGGATCCGCACCCCGGGCAGCGGAAGGCCGTCGAGGAGCGGCAGATGGGCGCGCTGGGTGACCAGGACCCGGCAGGCGGTGTGCCCGATGTCCCGGGCGAGTTCGGCGCCGCGCCGGGTGGGGTTGATCCCGGCGACGGCGGCCCCCGCGAGGGCCGCCGCGCTGAGCCAGAGCGGGTACTCCGGCGTGTTGTCGAGCAGGACGCCGAGGTGCGGCTCGCCCCCCGGCAGGGGTGGCATCAGGTCCACGAGCAGTGCGGCCCGCGCGGCGGCGCCGGCGGCGACCTGGTGGTGGGTGAGGGCGTGGTGCTCGTCCCTCAGCCCGATCCGGTGGTCGCCCCACTGGCGCCGTACGAGTTCCGCGACGGTGTCCGCACCCCTCATGGGCCGGACTGTAACTGACGATCCATCAGAAATGAACGGACGGGAAGGACCGCTCGGCGACCGTCAGGAGCGGCCACCGAGCGGCCCCGGCGTCAGAACCTGACGTCCGAGCACGCGTAGAACGCGTTCGAGGTGTCCGCGATCGTCCACACCGCCAGGATCAGGTGACGGCCCGTCTTGCCCGCCGGGATCGTCCCGGAGTGCGAGAGGGTCGCCGGCGGCTGCTGGTTGTTGTAGGGGACGGTCAGGAACGGCTGGGGGTCCAGCATGGCCCGGGTGAGTTTCTGGGTCCCGTTCCAGCCGTTCTTGGTGATGTAGTACTTGAAGTCGGTGGTGGCGTGCCGGGCCGTGAACTGCCAGCGGAAGCTGTAGCTCTGCCCCGACGTGAGCTGCGTCGTGGGCCACGCACCGCCCCGGGGGTCGTCCAGCTGGGCGAACTGCGTGAGCCCGGCGGAACAGATCTTGCCGTCGGCGGGACCGGCGGCGGGGAAGCCCTTGGGGCCCTCGACCGACTGGGGCTCCCACTGTATGGAGCCGCAGTTGGTCACGGTGCCGTTGGCGCAGAGCTTCTGGCGGCTGATCGGCGAGTCGGTGTAGCCGTGGCTTCCGGCGCTACCGGTGGCGAAGAGGGTGACGCCGGCGACGCCGAGCGCCACCACCGCCGCCCCGACTGACTTTTTGCGCATGCTTCGCTCCAGGAGAACGTGGGGGAGTTCCGTTGGGCCGTGCGCGCACGCGTGCGGTGGTACGTCGTACCGATTTTGGTCTGGACCAAGTACCAAGGTATGGACGGAAGTTGAACATGTCCATCCCTTCACGCCCCCTCTACAGGACCCGTCCGCCCCGTGTAGAACGCCACCGTCAGGTCCTTGACCAGCGCCTTGCGCTCGTAGTCGTCGAGCTCCACCAGACCACGACTGGTCAGCCGGTGGACCACGTCGTCCACCGCGTCCACCACCGAGGTGAGCACGCTGTCCCGGTGCTTCGCGTCGATCGCCGCGATCCGTCGCCGGCGCATCGCCGCCGCCACGTCCGGCGCGTACTCGATCCGCGTCGGCTGCGCCGAGAACACGTCCACACCGACCGGGGCGCACTCCGCCGACAGCATCCGCGTCAGCGCCTCGCCGACGGCCTCCGCGTCCCGGAGGGTGGGGGCGTCCTCGTGGAACGCGTCCGCCGGAAGCTGCGACAGCACCCGGGCCATGGCCGCCTCCACCTGCTCCCGCAGATAGTCCTCGTGCCCGTCGACGCCGAGCGCAGCCCGGACGGTGTCCCGCACCCGCCAGACCACGAGCACGGTGACATCGAGCGCGGTGCCCTTGGCGTCCACCGCCGACAGCGGCTCGCTCCGCCAGTGCCGGAGCCGCACGTCGACGCGGCGCCGCAGCAGGAGCGGGCTGACCCAGACCAGACCGGTACGGCGGACCGTACCGCGGTAGTCGCCGAACAGGGTCAGCACCCAGGCGTAGCCGACCCGGCCCCGGCCGAGCCCGCCGAGCGCGAAGAGGGTGAGGACGACGCCGAGCGCGAGGAGCGCCCACTGGCCGAGATGGACGCCGTTGTACGGGCGTTCCGGCAGCCGCAGCATCCGGGCCGCCTCCTCGGGCACGGCCCCGGCCCACCACACGACCGCCGCGCACGCGGCGAGCGCGAGCGCCCCGCCGACGACCCCGACCCACCCGGGCAGCACCGGCCCGGGGCGCTCGACGAGAGCCGGGTCGGCGGTGGGGGCGGGCCGGGAGACGGAGGACTGGGGGGTGGCCTGGACGGCCTGGGCGGCGGTGGTCTTGGCGGCCCGCGCCTCGGGGTGGGCCGCGGGGCGCGCCTTGAGCGGCGCGTCGAGGCGGGCGTCGAGCCGGGCGTCGAGCCGGGTGTTGACTTCCGCCTTCGGCGGGGACTTCGGCCTCCGCCCGGACGTGTCCCGGCCCGCGGCCCGGGTCCCGGCGGCATCCGCCCGGGGCCGCTCCCGATCCTGGGCCTGGATCTTCGACGGGCCCGGGACGGCGGAGCCCACGCCCGTCCTGGACAGGGTGGGCACGGCCATGGCGACGGTGTCGGGACCGCCGTCGTCCTCGCCGGCCGCGAACGGCACGGCGTTCCCCGGCTGGTCGCGGAAGAGAAGGTGCACCGGGATCGAGCCGGTGGTCTCGGCCCCGATCACGTTCTTCCGCCGCGCGACCCGCACCACGGCGGCGACGGGTACGGCGACGGCACCGACACCGGCCCCGGCGATCCGCCCGAAGTCGGGGGTGTCGACCGCGGTGGGGACGGCGGCGGGAACCGCGGTGGGGACGGCGGCAGGAACCGGCGAGGGGCCACCGGACCGCACCGTGACGGCGGCCTTCGGGGTGGAAGGGGAGGGGGAGGCGGGGCGTGCGTGCTGGCCCGACCCGGAGGGCGTGGTGCCGGGGTAGGCAGGCGGGACGGGTTGGACACGGGTGACCACTGGGGCACCCCCCGGCGCGGACGCCGCCCCCGTCGTCGTACCGGAAGCGTTCACACCCGGGAGCCCGGAGCCGATCGGGGGCGTGTCCCCGACGGGGGACGTGGACCCGGCGGGGGCCGTGGAACCGACGGAGGGCGTGGACCCGGAGGGAGCCGTGGACCCGACGGGGGACGTGGACCCGGCCGGGCGGACCGGCAACGCGCCGGAAGGCCTGCCGCCGTCACCCTGCCGCGTACCGGCCGGGCCGGTCGGGGCGGCCGGGGTGGACGGCGTGGCCGGGCCGGTCGGGGTGGACGGGCCGGCCGGGGTGGAGGTGGTAGCCGGGCCGGGCGGGGTGGCCGGGGCAGTCGGAGTAGACGGGGCAGTCAGGGTGGCCGGGCCGGGCGGGCTCTTCGGGGCGTCCGGCCTCGTCGCCGCCTCCGCGGCGGCGCCTCCTCTCGCGCCCGGCTCGGGCCACACCGGGACCCTGCCCCGCGAGGTCACGTGCTCCCCGCCGGCGGGGACCGACGGCACGGGCTCGCCCGCCGCAGGAGCTTCGGGCCCGGGAGCCGACCCGCCGGGCGCTCCGTCCGGCGTGACGCCCGGCGTGACGTCCGGCGTGACGTCCGCGCGCGCAGGCGCAGCGTCCGGGGCGGCGGACGCCGGCGCGTCACTCACGGCCGGTGTCGGCGCGGCACCGGTCGCCACTGCCGCACCCGCCACCACACCCTCCGGTGACGGCGTCGGCGTCGGCGCACCGCCCTCCGCCGATACGCCCTCCCGCGACTCCCGCGACTCCCCCGGCTCCGCCGGGGTCTCCCGTCGGGTCGGCGGGGTGCCCGGGGGCGCGCCCTGGGGAGGGGACGTCCGCGGGAGGGTGCCGTCCGTCAGGCGGCGCGCCGTGCGGGCCGCGTCACGTGAGGCCGCCGCGCCGGAATCCGCGGGGTTCGGGGTCGATGCCGTCATTCGGGTCCACCTCATGCTCTCGGGGTCATCGGAACAAGCGCCGCCAGGTCTCCGGGCCCGGGTAGCCGTCGGCCGCCGCGCCGCGCCAGCCCTGTGCCCGCTGGAACGCCTCGACGTTGCGGCGGTCCGCCTCCGTCCAGCGCGGACCGGGTCCCGACAGGTAGTGCTTGCCGAAGCCCCGCTTCACCAGTTGTTTGCCCAGCTTCTCCACATATGCGTTGGATTGGCCCGGACGGAAGGAGCCACGCCCGGGAAATGCCGTCGCATTCGAACTCGACCCGCTCGAACCACTCGAACCGCCGATGTCCTTGCCCCCGCCGGTCACGAGGAGCTTCCAGGTCTCCGGGCCGGGCAGGCCGTCCGCCTGCTTGCCCTTCCAGCCCTGCGCCAGCTGGAACGCCTGGGTCGCGCGCCGGTCCGCCTCGCCCCACTTCGGGCCGGGCCCCTTGCTGTAGTACCTCTTGCCGCCGCGGTCGACGAGGAGCCGCCCGAGCCGGGTGACGTACGCGTTGTCGGCGCCGGTGCCGAACATCGCCGCGCCGGGATACGGCGTCGCCGTCGGGGTCGCCCCGCCCGTGGTGCCGCCGGTGCCGTCGCCGCTGACCACGCCCTTGTAGCGATAGGCCACGTACCGGTTGGAGTTCTCCCAGTACGCCATCGGCGTCGGCTGCTTGCGGGTACGCGGCTTGGTCTGCTCGTAGGCGACGTACGAGGTGTGGGTGTAGTCGGTCCAGCCGCCGAAGATCGTGACGTGCGAGCCGCGCGTCGGGTTGGCCGGGTTGTGGAAGAGCAGGATGTCGCCGGGCTGGAGCTCGGTGCGGTCGACGCGGTCGGCGAAGCGGTCGAGACTGCCGGTCCACTCGTTGCTGCGGAGGTTCCAGGCCATCGAGATGTAGCCGGAGCAGTCCTGGCGGTAGCCGTCGGTCCAGTACTTCTCCATGGAGTACGGGACCTGGGCGGTCACCCACAGCTTGGCGCGGTTGATGATCTCGGTCCGGCTCGTCTTCCGCAGGGTGCCGGTCGAGACCTGACTGGGCGTCGGATTCGCGTTCGGGGAGGGCTGCCCGCCGGGCCCCGGCGCCCCGTGCAGCGGCCCCCGGCCGCCCTGCGGCGTGTCGGGCTCGGGAAGGGCGGGGCCGGCGGAGCGCGCGGCGTCGTCGACGGTGTCGGTGGTGCCGGTGGTGTCGGTGGTGTCGGCGGGCCCCGTGAGGTCCGCCGGGGTGAACGGGACGGAGGACTGCGGGAGGGCCGTCGCCACGGCGGCCCCGCCGCCACCGAGGACCACGCCCGCGGCCGTCACCAGGACCAGGGCGCGGCGCGCACCGTGCGCCGCCGGATGCCCGCCCGCCCGGACCGGCAGGCCAAGCGCGAGGTCACGCCGCTGCCGGGCACACCCCGGGCAGCCGCAGTCGGCCGCGGGTTCGAACTCCTCGAAGACCGGCACGCTCATGCGATTCCCCTCCACACTCGTCAAGATCTTTTGACCCTTGGTTTCGGGCGTCAGTGTCTCAACTGTCTGGACAAATCGCATTTTGACGGATCGAAGGCCTGATAAGACCATCCGACAGGCCGGAGGTGACTGATATTGGTCGGGAGCACGCCCGGACGTCGGGTAGAGTTCTCTCTGTCAGCAGGCGCCGCTAGCTCAGTTGGTTAGAGCAGCTGACTCTTAATCAGCGGGTCCGGGGTTCGAGTCCCTGGCGGCGCACGCAGAGTCAAGACCCCCTCACCGATGGTGAGGGGGTCTTGGTCGTTCTCGGCCATGTTCCGGTCCACGAACTACCGGGTGCGGGGGGCCAGTTCCCGGGCGCGTCGCGGTCGGCTCGCCACGTGGTCGGGCCCGGGGCCGCGGGCGGGGGCGGTCGGTCGTGAGCAGCGTGACACGACGGCCCTCTGGGCCGGGCGGGGCAGGGCCTCTACAGTGTGCGGAACCTCGACCTCCCGCGGTGGCACCGGGCCCCTCCCGCGTCCGTGAGCCCCGCGGTGGAGGACCGGCCCGGTCGGCGGCGGCCGCGGGACGATCGCCGCCGGCCGGAGCCAGGTCCGCGCACGCGCGCGTGGGCCGCGCCCGAGCTGCCGCGGCCCTCCGTGCGGACCACGCCCGCTTCGCCGCGTCCTCCGTGCGGGCCACGCCCCACACCGCCACCACCGGCCGGTGGGCCGCGCGCCCACGCCCCCGCCGCCCTTCCGTGCGGACCGCGCCCGCACGCATGGGCCGCGCCTGAGCCGCCCATACGTGCCGCAGCGGGTGGGCTGCACCTGAGCCCACCACCCCTACGGGCCGGCCGGGCGGGCCACCCCCAGCACGTGGGCCGCGCCCGACCTCCCGCCACGCGCGTGCGGGCCGCGCCCGATCCCCCCCTACGTGCGGGCCACGCCCGCGCCGCCTCCACCCACCCGCCGTGTGGGCAATCGTCCCTCCCCCAGACTCCGTCCGGGGGGACCCCAGGGCGGGACGGGTGGGCACACGGGACCGCGCGCTCGGCGGCGCCTCCGCCCCCGCGCCCTGGCCCGCACCCCCGCGCGGGCCGCGCCCTCGCCGCCTCCACCCACCCGCCGTGTGGGCAATCGTCCCGCAGGGCGGGACGGGTGGGCACACGGGACGGCGCCCTCTAGCGGCGCCTCCGCCCCTTGCGCCCTGGCCCGCACCTGTGGTGCGGGTTCAGGCGCGGAAGCCTAGGCCCGGCAAGGGGCGCCGTTCCGTTGTGCCCACCCGTTCCGCCCCAGCGGAACGAATGCCCACAACGGGGGAGGGTGGGCATCGCCCCAGCGGAACGGATGCCCACAACGTGGGGGCGGCGGCGGGGGTGGGGGCCGCCCCAGCGGAACAGATGCCGACAACGGCGGGTGGCGGGGCACCGCCTCCGCCCGGTCGGGGCCCGTAACTGAGGGGCGGGGCGGGCAGCCCTGGGGCGCGGGCGGAGTGCGGAGAGCCACGGGGCGTGCCGGGGCGACGCGGGGCGGGGCCGGGGCGGCGTGGGTCCCGGCGGGGCCCTCGGTGGCGTCTCCGGGGGCGGCGGGGCCCTCGGTGGTGTCTTGGGGGCGGCAGGACCCGCCGGTGGGGCGGGAGGCCGCGTCAGGGGGTGGTCGCCGTCAGGTAGGCCGAGACCACCACGTTCGCCGTGTACGCGTTCGCACCGCGGTCGAACGTGCCGCCGCACGTGATCAGGCGCAGTTCCGCCCGGTGCGGGTCCCTCGCCCCGTAGACCTTGGTCGCGTCGAAGGACTCCCGCGGGTAGACCTGGACGTCGTCCACCGTGAACTCGGCGACCGATCCGTCCGTACGGGTGACGCGGACCTTCGCGCCGGGGCGCGCCGCGCTCAGGCCGTAGAAGACCGCGGGCCGGGTCTCGGTGTCGACGTGGCCGACGAGGAGGGCCGGGCCCGCGGCGCCCGGCCGGGTGCCGGCGCCGAACCAGCCGACCGTGTGCGGCATCTCGTACGGCGGCGGGTCGATCGCCCCCGTGCTGTCCAGGCCGCGCGCCACGACGGGCGCGGAGATGCCGAGGGAGGGGATCTCCACCCGCCGGGGCGCGACGGGTGCGAGCGGGTCCCGCGCCGGGGGCAGGGCGACGCCGAGCGGCCGGCCGACGGCGGCGATGTCTCCGGTGGTCGGCGCGGAGCTGCCCCCGGGGCCCTCGGTGACCTCGCGGCCCCAGAGCCAGAGCCCGAGCAGGAGCAGCGCCCAGGCCACGCCGGTGACGAGTCGCCCGGTGCCCGCCGGGCGGGAGCCGGGCGGCGCGGTCACTCCGTACCCGACCCCGAGCCCGTACCCGTACCGCGTCGGCGGGAGCTGCGGAAGGCGACCGCCACCGCGGCGACGGCCGCAAGGCCGAGGCCGAGCAGGGTGTACGGAGTGCCGAGGCCGCTCTCGCTGGTGGTCTGGGCGACACCGGGGGCGGCCGGGGCGGCGAAGGCGGCGGTGCCGCCACCGCCCGCGCGGACCGGGGCGACCGGGCTCGCGTGGTGGGTCGGCTCGCGGGTCGGCTCGTGCGTCGGCCTGTGGGTCGGCTCGTGCGTGGGCTTGCGGGTCGGCTCGTGCGTGGGCTTCTGGCGCTCGACGCGCACGGTGCCGACATCCGGGTGATCGTGGCCGTCGCAGGTCACGCTGACCTTGTACGTGCCGTTCTCGAGCCGGGTCTTGATCGTGGTGTCGCCGAACAGCGGGGCGCCGCCGCCGTCCCGGCCGGTGAGTTCGGCGTCGGCGACGAACGCCGGGGACTTCGCGGCACCCGTCGTGCCCTTGCAGCCCTGGACGCGGACGTCGACGTCGGCGCCGGGCGAGGCGGTGGACGGGGTGACGGTGACCTTCACCCCGTCGTGGGCGTACGCACTACCGGCCGTGGGTGCCAGTACGAGGACGAGGGCCGCCCCTGCGGCACGGAGAGCAATGGGACCTGAACGCATCGTGACCTCCTGATACTGGCAGGGTCACCCGGATCGGGGCTTCTCGCATCCGCAGGGGCGCCGGCGACCGGCCGCTACACCCGGTCGACGATGTCCGCGATCGACTTCACGATCTTGGACGGGCGGAACGGGAAGCGGTCGATCTCCGCCTCCGACGTCAGGCCGGTCAGCACCAGGAAGGTCTGCATGCCCGCCTCGAGGCCCGCCAGGATGTCGGTGTCCATCCGGTCGCCGATCATGGCGCTCGTCTCGGAGTGGGCGCCGATGGCGTTCAGGCCGGTGCGCATCATCAGCGGGTTCGGCTTGCCGGCGAAGTACGGCTCCTTGCCGGTGGCCTTCGTGATGAGGGCGGCGACGGAGCCGGTGGCCGGCAGCGGGCCTTCGAGGGAGGGGCCGGTCTCGTCGGGGTTGGTGCAGATGAAGCGGGCACCGGCGTTGATGAGCCGGACGGCCTTGGTCATCGCCTCGAAGGAGTACGTACGGGTCTCGCCGAGCACCACGTAGTCCGGGTCGTGGTCGGTGAGGACGTAGCCGATGTCGTGCAGCGCGGTGGTCAGACCGGCCTCGCCGATGACGTACGCGGTGCCGCCGGGGCGCTGGTCGTCGAGGAACTTGGCGGTGGCGAGGGCCGAGGTCCAGATGTTCTCGACGGGGACCTCGAGGCCCATCCGGGCGAGGCGGGCGTGCAGGTCACGAGCCGTGTAGATCGAGTTGTTGGTGAGGACCAGGAAGGGCTTCCCGGTCTCCCGCAGCTTCCTGATGAACGCGTCGGCGCCGGGGATCGGCACGCCCTCGTGGATGAGGACGCCGTCCATGTCGGTCAGCCAGGATTCGATCGGCTTGCGCTCTGCCATGGGTGCGGGACTCCTGCCGTACAAACGTGCGGTGTGCTGGGGGCGCCGCGACAGCGCTGTGGCGACGCCCCCAAGACTAATCAGGAAGCGGTGACCTTGACCCCGTCGATCACCCAGTACCAGTTGTTGGAACCGGTGTAGCGGAAGCGGAAGCTCACGCTGGACGCGCCCGCCGGGACGGCGACCGCGAGGGACTGGGGCTGGGAGATCACGTCGGCGGTGTAGCTCTTCACGACGGTCGGGGTGCCGCCGTTGAAGACGGCCTGGACCTGCGCGGTCTGGCTGCCCTCCTGGCGGTAGAAGGTCGTGAAGTCCAGGGTGACCCGGCTCGCGCCCGCCACGGTGTACGCCGGGGTGACGAGCGTCGAGTCGTACGTCCCCGAGAACGCCTTGTCGGACCACTCGTCGGAGTCGGCGACGGCGAAGACGCCCCGGGCGCGCACGTTCAGCTCGCGGGACTGGTCGCGCTGGGAGCGGGACCAGAACTCGTCGGTGGCGAAGGACCAGCCGCGCCACTCGGTCATGCCGCCGGTGCCCATGGCGTTGTTGATGACGGACCAGCCGCTGGGCGCGGTGTGGGTGAAGCCGAGGATCCCGGCGGGGATGCCCGTCTCGTCGACGCGGCCGGTCAGCGACCCGTAGAGGCTGTCGAAGGGGTCGGTGGAGCGCTCCTGGACCGGCTTGCCGTCGAGGCCCCAGGACGCGGCGGGGGTGATGCCGAGCTGGCGGAAGACGGTGGCGGCGACGTCGACGAGCCGGGTGTCGATGGGGCGGGCGCCGGCGGCGATGCCGGGGCCCTGGGCGAGGACGAAGGTGCGCCGCTCCTCGATGGAGGAGCCGCCGTGGCCGCCGCCGTCGGTGTGGCCGTGGTCGGTCGTGACGATGACCGTCCAGCGCTCGGTGGCGTACGCGGGGCGGGCCTTGATCGCGGTGAGCAGCCGGCCGAGGTAGCCGTCCTGGACGTCGATGGCGTCGGTGTACTTGGGGCTGGCGGCGCCGTGGTTGTGGCCGATCTCGTCGGTCTCGCCGAAGTAGACGAAGAGGACGTCGGGGTTCTGGTTGCGCAGGACGTCCTCGGTGATGTCGGTGATCACGAGGTCGTTGACGACGTAGTTGTTGTTGTAGACGAGCTTGGCGTCGGCGCCGGGGGTGACGGTGCCGTGGGTGTCGAGCTCGGGCCAGTCGACGGCGGCGAAGAGCGAGAGCTCGGGGCGGACCTGGTGCAGACGGGCCAGGAAGCCGGGGTACTGGCCGTAGTTCTTGCCGGTGAAGGTGTTGTCCTTCACGCCGTGCTTGTCGGGCCAGACGCCGGTGGAGATCGTGGACCAGCCGGGGCCGGAGGAGGTCGCGGCCATCGGGTTGGCGTAGAGCAGGGAGCGGCCGAAGGTGCCGTTCGCCATCAGGGACTTGAGGTGCGGGGCCTTGGCGGCGTCGATCCGGTCGTGGCGCAGGCCGTCCATGCCGACGACGAGCACCTTGTCCTTGCTGGTGCCGTCGGGGAGCGTGGGCGCGGCGGCGGCCTGGGCCGCGGGGGCGGTGGCGAGGCCGGTGGCGGCGACGGCCGCGGTGGCACCGGCGGCGGCGAGCACGGTGCGTCGGGAGATGCCGGTGATCGGCATGTCGGAGTCCTCCGTGAGCGGGGTCGATGGGGGTACGGACACGCGCCAACGCCCCTGATTCCTCAGGGGCGTTGGTCCGTACCCGTTATCTTTCCGCGATCAACGGGGGCTTTCCAGGGTCGTACGGTGAACTCTTAGCTTCCGGTCGCGGACTTCCACGCGTCGACGTACGTCTTGAGGTTCTTGTCGATGTCGGCCCAGTCCGGCTCGAAGACCTCGACGCCCTCCATCAGCTTGGCCAGTTCGATGGCGTTGGCGTCGGTCGCCTTGACGTCCTTGCGGGCCGGGAAGCCGCCGCCGACCGCGCTGACCTCGCGCTGGGCGCCCTCGGTCAGCATGAAGTCGAGGAGCTTCTTGCCGTTCTCGGTGTGCGGGGCCTTGTCGACCAGGCCGGCCGCGTACGGCAGGGCGAAGGTGGTGGGCCTGCCCGCACCCTTGGCCGGGAACCATATGCCGAGGTTCGGCATGGACTTGGACTGGGCGAAGTTCATCTGCACGTCGCCGTTGGCGACGAGGAGTTCGCCCTTGTCCACCTTGGGGGCGAGCTTGGAGGTGGAGGAGGACGGGCCGACGTTGTTGGCCTGGAGCTTCTTCAGGTACTCCATGGCCGGCTCCTGGCCGCCGAAGTCGTGCATCGCCTTGATGAGGACGGCGGTGCCGTCGCCCGCGACGCCCGGGGTGGAGTACTGGAGCTTGTTCTTGAACCTGCCGTCGAGCAGCTCCTCCCACGACTTGGGGGCCGCGGGGAGCTCCTTCTTGTTGTGGATGAAGCCGAAGTAGTTGTTGACGACCGAGGTCCAGGTGCCGTCGCTCGCCTTGTCCCCGCCGCCGACCTGGTCGGCGCCCTGCGGGGTGTACTTCTGGAGCAGGCCCTTGGAGCCGGCCTGCTGGATGAAGGGCGGCAGGGTCACGATGACGTCGGCCTGGGTGTTGCTCTTCTCGCGGAGGGCGCGCTGCACCATCTCCCCGGAGCCGCCCTCGACGTACTTGACCTTGATGCCGGTCTTCTTCTCGAAGTCGGCGAAGACCTTGTCGTACCATCCGTCGCCCGCCTCGCCCTTGAGGCCGTCGGCGCTGTAGACGGTGACGATCTTCTCGTCGGAGGCGGCGGTGGAGCCACCGCAGGCGGTGAGGCCCGCGGCGAGGACGAGGGAGCCGGTGACGGCGGCGATCGGCTTGGCGTACGTACGCATAACGTCGTTTTCTCCTGAGGATCTCTGGCTGAAGGAAGCGCGGGGGAAGGAACTCGGGGAAGGGGCCCCTAGCGGAAGGAGGCCTTGGTGCGGACGCGGGAGACGGCGAGCAGGGCCAGCAGGGTCGTGGCCATGAGGACCACGGCCAGTGCCGATCCGGTGAAGAGGGAACCGCGGTCGGTGGCGGTGAAGATGAGCACCGGGAGCGGCATCCAGTCCGGCGGGTAGAGCATCATCGTGGCGCTCAACTCGCCCATGGACAGAGCGAAGCAGAGTCCGGCGGCCGCGTTCAGGGACGGCAGCAGGAGCGGCAGCCTCACTCGGAGCAGGACGTACGAGGGGCGGGCGCCGAGACTGGCCGCCGCCTGCTCGTACATGGGGTCGAGCCGCTGGATCGCGGCCGACACCGACTGGTGGGCGAACGCCGTGACGAGCACGGTGTGCGCGAGGATCACGATCCAGCGCGTGCCGTTGAGGAGCACCGGCGGCTGCGAGAACGCGACGAGGACGGCCAGGCCGACGACCACGGACGGCACGGCGACCGGCAGCATGAACAGCGCGTCGAGGACCCGCTTGCCCTTCCTGCCGAGCGCCGCCCCGGCGAGCGCGGCCCAGGTGCCGACGGTCAGCGCGACCAGGCTCGCGGTGAGGGCGGTGACCAGGCTGGTGGTGAGGGCCTGGAGGGACTCCCCGCGGACGGCCGCCGCGTAGTGCTCGGTGGTCGGCCCGGAGGGGAAGGCGCCGGACCAGTTCGTGGAGAACGAGGCGGCGACGATGACCAGGAGGGGGAGGGCGAAGAGCGGGACGAACAGGACGGCGAACGTGACCCAGGCCGTCCACCTGCCCGTACGGCTATGCACCAGCACGGCGGCTCACCCCCCGGTAGAGGACGTAGAGGCCCACGGAGAGGGCGACGTTGACGACGGCGACGACGCAGGCGGCCGCGTAGTCGGATTCGAGGATCGCCTTGCTGTAGACGAGCATCGGGAGGGTCGTGACGCCCTTCGCCCCGGTGAAGAGCACGATCCCGAACTCGTTCAGGCACATGACGAGGACGAGGCTGCCGCCGGCGGCGAGCGCGGGCAGCGCCTCCGGCAGGATCACCTGCCGGACGATCCGCAGCGGCCGGGCGCCGAGCGAGGACGCGACCTCCAGCTGGGCCGTCTCCATCTGCGAGAAGGCGGCGAGCAGCGGCCGCATCACGAACGGGGTGAAGTACGTGATCTCGGCGAGGAGGACGCCCCACGGGGTGGTCAGGAACTGGAAGGGGCCCGAGGAGTCCCCGGTGACGTCCGTCCAGACGCCGTTGGCCATGCCGACCGTGCCGTAGAGGAACAGCAGGGCGAGCGTGATCAGGAAGGACGGGAAGGAGAGGAAGACGTCGATGAACTTCGACACCGCCTTCCCGCCGGGGAACGGCACGAACGCGATCACGACCGCGAGCACGAAGCCGAGGACGAGACATCCGACGGTGGAGGCGACGGCGAGCCACACCGTGGTGACGAGGGCCTCGCGGAAGGACGTGGAGGCGAAGACGTCACCGTACGCACCGGGGGCCAGGGACTCCTGGACGACGAGCGCGAGCGGATAGAGGAAGACGACGGCGAGCACGGCGACGGGCGGGAGGGCCCAGACCCAGGCGGGGGTGGAGCGCCTCGTCGTGGGCGGGCGTTCCGCCGGGGCGGAAGGGGCGGGGGCGACGCCCGTCGCGGGGTGCTCTTCGACGAGACCTGGAGCCCTACCGGCCATCGTTCACCCCCGCAGCCAGCAGCACCGCGTCCTCGGGCGCGAAGTGCAGCGTGACCTCGCTCCCGAGCAGCGGCGTCTCCCGCAGCTCCCGCACGTCCGCCTTCACCCGGTGCCCGCCCACCTCCACGTACAGCCGGTGGGTGGACCCCCGCCACTGGACCTCGCCGATCCGGCCCCGCAGCGCGTTCGGCCCGTCTCCGAGGCCGACCAGATGGGGCCGGACGCAGAGCGTGGCCGCCGACCCGGGGGCCGCTCCGGAGACCGCGACCTTCAGCTCGGTCCCGTCGAAGACGACCCCGTCCCCGACGACCGTCACCGGCAGCAGGTTGGCGTTGCCGACGAACGAGGCCGTGAACTCCGTGCGCGGCCTGCGGTACAGGTCCTGCGGGGTGCCGCAGTCCTGGAGCCGGGCCTTGTCCATGACGGCGATCCGGTCCGCGAGGGTCAGCGCCTCGACCTGGTCGTGGGTGACGTACAGGATCGACACATCGGGCAACTCGCGGTGGAGTCGCGCCAGTTCGGCCAGCATGCCGGAGCGCAGCTGCGCGTCGAGCGCGGAGAGCGGCTCGTCGAGGAGGAGGACCTTGGGCCGGATGGCGAGCGCGCGGGCGATGGCGACGCGCTGCTGCTGGCCGCCGGAGAGCTCCCGGGGGTACCGGTGGGCGTAGGCCGCCATGCCGGTCATCTCCAGGGCCTCGGCGACCCGGCCGGGGATCTCGCCCTTGGGGACCTTCTGCGCCTTCAGGCCGAAGGCGACGTTGGCCTCCACCCGCAGGTGGGGGAAGAGGGCGTACTGCTGGACGACCATGCCGATCCCCCGCTTGTACGGCGGGAGGCCGGTGACGTCACGGTCGCCGATGAGCACCCGCCCGGAGACCGGCCGCACGAACCCGGCGACGGCCCGCAGCGCGGTGGTCTTGCCGGAGCCCGAGGGCCCGAGGAGGGCCATGACCTCACCGGGCTCGACGGTCAGGTCGAGCCGGTCGAGAACGGTGGTGCCGCCGTACGCGACGGACACGGCGTCGAAGCGGATGCCGCTGGTCATGCGTCCGACTCCCCGATCAGCGCGGGAAGTTCGGCGATCGATGCGAGCACGTGCGTCGCGCCGTGCTCCTTGAGCGCCGCCTCGTCGTGCGCGCCGGTCAGGACGCCCGCGACGATCCCGGCGCCGGAGCGGACCCCGCTGCGCATGTCGTACGAGGTGTCGCCCGCGACCACGACCTGTCGGACGTCGTCCACGGCTCCGGTGCGGAGGAAGGCCGCGAGGACCATGTCCGGGTACGGGCGGCCGCGACCGCCGGCGTCCGCCGGGCAGAGGGTCAGTTCGACCAGGTCCTGCCAGCCGAGCGCGTCGAGGATCGCGTCCTGGGTGACCCGGGCGAAGCCGGTGGTGAGGACCACCCTCCGGCCCTGGGACCTCAGCTCGGCGATCGCCTCGGCCGCGCCGGGTATCGGGGCGATCAGGCCGCCGGAGACGAGTTCGCCGTAGGCCGCCTCGAAGGCGAGGTTGGCTTCCTGGGCGCGGGTCTCGTCGCCGCCGAGGAGGTGGCGGAAGACGGAGATCTTGGACTCGCCCATGGTGGCGCGGACGTAGTCGATCATCGTGGCCGGGTCTTCGCCGAGGCGCTCGGCGGCGGCGGTGAAGGCCTGCTCGACGAGGCCGCCGTCGGCGACGGTGGTGCCGGCCATGTCGAGGACGACGAGGTCGTACCTGCGCTTGTCCGGGGCGTTCCGGTGGTTCAGGGTGTTCGTGTTGCCCAGGGTGTTCGTGTTGTTCAGGGTGTTCATGTGGTTCACCAGCCCAGTTCGTCAGCGGTCTTCTCGGCGATGGCGGGCGAGCAGGTCATGCCGCGGCCGCCGGGCCCGGTCACCAGCCACACGCCGTCGCGGACCCGCTGGCGGTGGACGACCCGGCTGGTGTCGACGCACTGCGCGTACACCCCGGCCCAGCGCCGCTTGATCTTCGGCAGCGGGCGGCCGAGGAAGGACTCGACGACGCGGGTGAGGTGCTCGTAGGGGTCTTCGAGGGTGTCGAAGGCGAAGGGGTGCTCGTACTCGTGGGTGTCGCCGATGGTCAGTCCGCCGTCGAGGCGCTGCACCATGAGGAGCTGCATCTTGTGGGCGGCGGCGGTCGGGTCCTGCGGCTGCCCGGCCTGGAGGGAGTCCAGGGCCTCGGAGGCGTAGGCCGGGTAGTAGCGGAAGGAGTCGGCGTCGGCGACGGAGGTGGTGAGCGCCTCGCCGAGGGGCTCGGTCTGCATCATCTGCAGCCGCACGCGGCGGACGGGTATCTCGCCGGCGACCTCGCGGACGAGGCCGGAGAGCCAGGCGCCGGTGCACAGGACGACGGCGTCGCCGGTGTGGACCTCGCCGCGGTCGTCGCGGACGGCGCTCTCGCCGACGACATCGCGGACCTCACGGTTCGGCAGGAAGGTGTACTTCCCGGTGGCGAGGAGGGCCTCGCGGAGCGCGAGCTGCGCGAGGCGGGGCTCGACGGCCGCGTCCCGCTCGCACCAGAGCGCCGCCTCGAACGCGCCGCGCAGGGCCGGGTTGACCGCGCGGGCCTCGTCGGCCGTGAGCAGCTTGTAGCCGCGGGCGGCGGCGTCGGGGCGGGCCACGGCGGCCTCGGCGACGGCGAGCTCAAGATCGTTCCGTACGGGGGTGAGCGAGCCGATGGCCCGGAAGCCGAGGCCGGGGACCCGGGCGCCGATGCCCTCCCAGAGTTCCCGGGCGCGCAGGGCGGTGTCCAGCTCCTCTCCGCCCGCCCGTCCGCTCACCCAGATCTGGCCGAAGTTGCGGAGGGATGCTCCGCGCGCCTCGGCCTCGCGCTCGATGTGTACGACCTCATGGCCGCGTTCCACTGCGTGCCAGGCGTGCATGGTTCCCACCACGCCGGCTCCTACGACGATCACCTTCATGCCGTCGACGGTCCTGGCAGCGGGTGACCCGGACGGGGCCGGTGGGCGACGGGACGGTGAACGGACCGACAAGCTTGGACCAGACCCGTTACCTTCCCGTGATCTGAGTGGATGCGGGTTGTGATGGTTCTCCGGGTTTGACCCGCCACCCGGCCCCTCGGTCAGCCCTGCTGCCCCAGGTGGGCGGTGAAGCTGAAGCGGTCACCCCGGTAGAGGGTGCGGACCCGCTCCAGGGGCCGCCCGGCGGTGTCCCGGGAGACACGGTGGAGCAGCAGCATCGGCAGCGCCGGCGGGGTGCCGATGAGGAGGGCCTCGCGGGGGGTCGCGAGCACCGTCTCGATGCGCTCGTCGGCGTCGCCGAAGGAGATGCCGAGGTGGTCGTGGAGGTAGGAGTAGAAGGAGGAGTCCGGGTCGAACTCGCTGTCCAGGTGCGGGGCGCGGGCCTCGGAGACGTACGTGCTCTCCAGGCCGACCCGCTCGTCGTCGGCGAGGAGCACGCGCTCCATGTGCCAGACGGGCTCCCCTCGTTCGGCGCCCACCTCGGGGGCGAGCGCCTCCGGGCAGGGGAACCGGTCGAGCGAGATGAGGCTGCGGCCGGGGCGGAGCCCCTGCCGGCGGACGCCTTCCGTGTAGCTCGCGAGCGAGAGGGGCTGTTCGAGCTTGGGGCCCGCGACGACCGTGCCCCGGCCCTGGCGCCGCAGCCGCCCCTCCAGGAGGAGTTCGCGCAGCGCCTGCCGGACGGTCTCGCGGGACACCTCGTACCGGACGGCGAGGTCGCGCTCGGTGGGCAGCAGCCCGCCCTCCCCCAAGTCGTCGACCATCAGGGCGAGTTTGGCCTTGACGGCGTAGTACTTGGGCACGCGGCCGTGCTCCGGGATGCCGGAGTTCACGGGGGCGCCCGGGGTGCCGGGGGTGTTCTGGGAGTTCACCGGGGGATGGTCGCAGACGGGGATGAACGGGAAGGTGTACGCAGCATGACTCACCGGTGCCGGCGGTGGCGGGCGGTACGGAAGAGGACGGCGCCGAGGAGGACGAGGGCGGCCGCGAGGGGTGCCAGGAGCTTGGCATGCTCCTCCGACTCCCTTCCGGTACTGGCGAGTTCGCGGTCCGGACCGGCGAGTACGAGGCCTTCCGGGTCCTCGGCGGTGGAGCCCGGCGGGCGGGGCGTGGCCCCGGGGGGTCGCGAGGGGGCGACCGGTTCGGACGTGCCGGATGTGTCAGGTGCGGGCTCGTCGGCTCCCGTGGAGCGGTCCGGGGCGGCGGGCACCACGCTCAGGCGGTAGTCGCCGGACTCGCCGACCCAGTCGCCGTCGACACCCCGGCGCTGGACGACCGCGGCGTTCACGACGACCTCGTCGGGGGCGGTCTCCGCGCGGAAGCCGAGCCGTACGCGGACGGTGAGGGTCCGGCCCGCGGGCACCATGAAGCCGTCGAAGTCCTCCGGGCCGTCCGAGCCGCCGGATGCACCGGAGCCGTCGGAAGCTCCGGAGCCGTCGGGGTCGGGACCTGTGAACACGCCGATGTTCTCGGCCTGTTCGGTCGCCTCGAAGGTCGCGGGCCGCCAGCGTGCGGCCCCGGCGTCGTAGAACTCGAACCGGATCTGCGCGGGCTTCAGCACCCGCCGCTCGTCGGTGAGGACAAGCACGGGGTGGATGCCCGAGCAGGTGGCGTCGGTGGTGTTGGTGAGATCGAGCTTCCACTCCTGGAGGGGGCCGCCGGCGGGGTACTCCACCGGGCCGCCGTGGATCCGGGTGTCGAGGGGGAACGCGGAACCGGCGGGGGTGCCACAGGTGGGGGCGGGGGGATCGGGGGCAGGGATGTCGGGGGCGGCCTGCGCCGGAGCGGGGGCCGTCGTGGCGGGCACCGAGGGGGCCGGTGCGGTCAGGGCGGGGGACGCCAGGGCCAGGTGGGCCGTCGCGGTGACCGCCAGCGCGGTCGCCGCGGTCAGGGCGCGGGGGCTGCGCGGTCGCAGGGGGGCGGATGCCATGGGGCCGGGCCTTTGCTGCTCGCGGACGTACGGGTCGGCCGCGACGCTGCCATGCCGTGGGGGCGGGGGCCGGGCAGCGACACCGCGTCCACCCCCGGACGGCCCGGCCGATCCGCCCGATCGGCCTACTTTCGTACGTACGTCTTTACGGCTTTACCGCTTTACGTCTCTACGTCTCTACGTCTCTACGGCTCTGCGGCTCTACGGCTCTACGGCTTCATGGCCCTGCGGCTCTGCGGCTCTGCGGCTTCGCGGCTCTACGGCTTCACGCCTTCGCAGCTCTGCCTACTTGCCGAAGATCGGGGCGAGGACCAGCCACGCGGCCCCCTCCGCCACGGCGTCCCGCTCCCCCGCCACGCGCACCGGAGCCGTCAGCCCGAGTCCGGCGAGGACCTCCCGCACCCCGCCCGCGAACACCTCCGGCGCGGCGAGGACCAGCCGGCCGCCGAGCAGCACCTCGTCGATGTCGAGAAGCCGTACGACATTGGCCGCGCCCGCACCGAGGATCCGCGCGGCCCCGGCGTCGTCGCCGCCCGCGACCGCCGCGAGGCACAGGACCTCCAGACAACCGCGCCCGCCGCAGCCGCACGGGGGCCCGTCGAGCTGGACCGTCTGGTGGCCGAGTTCACCGGCGCCCGTCCTGTCCCCCCGGAGCGGCGCCCCGCCGAGGACCAGGCCGGCGCCGAGCCCCGTACCGAGGTGGACGTACGCGAAGGAGCCGGGGGCGACGGGACGGACGGCCAGGCCGAGGGCGGCGGCGTTGGTGTCCTTGTCGAGGACGACGGGCAGCCCGAGGCGCCGGGCCAGCTCCTCGCGGACGGGGTGGCCCTCCCACTCGGGGAAACCGGTCACGCGGCCCGGGACTCCGGCGCGATGGTCGAGCGGCCCGGGCATGGCGACCCCGACGCCGAGGACGGGAGCGGCAGGGGCGGGGGCGAGGACGGCGGCAGGGACGGGGGCGACGGCAGGGACGGGGACGGCGGCGGGGGCGGGGACGGCGGCGGGGGCGGGGACGGCGGCGGGCGCGGGGGCGCCTGACGTCAGCCCCCGCACCTCCTCCGTCACCGCGTCCAGGACGGGTCCGGCGCCCGCCCCCAGGTCCAGGGCGCGCGTGCGCCGGGCGACGACCGCGCCCGCGAGGTCGGTGAGGAGCGTGGTCAGCTCGTCGCGGTCGAGGTGGACGCCGACGGCGTAACCGGCGGTGGGGACGAGCCGGAGGACCGTACGGGGTTTGCCGCCGGTCGAGGCGCGGTGGCCGGCCTCCGTGGCCAGGCCCTCGGACCGGAGCCGCGCGGTGATCTTGCTGACGGCCTGCGGGGTGAGGCCGGTCCGCTCGGCCAGCTCGAGGCGGCTGATGCCGGTCTCGCCCGCGGTGCGCAGCAGGTCGAGCACGAGCGCCGCGTTGGGGCTGCGCAGGGCCGGCATGTTCACTCCATCACTCCGATCAGGTCCGTCCTCACCTGCCCATTGTCGCTGTCGCTTGCACTTTGGCAACACCGTTGCTTAAGTGAGGGGCATGACTGGCACCCCCCGCACCCCCCTCCGCGTGGGCCTCGTCGGCTACGGCCTCGCGGGCTCCGTCTTCCACGCCCCGCTGATCGCCGCGTCCGAGGACCTCGTCCTCGCCGCCGTCACCACCGGCAACCCCGAGCGGGCCGCCGAGGCCCGCGCCGCCCACCCGGGCGTCCGGGTCGTGGCCACCCCGGAGGAGCTCTGGGCGGACGGGGCGGCGGACGGGCTCGACCTGGTCGTCGTCGCCTCCCCCAACAAGACGCACGTCGCGATCGCCACGGCCGCCCTGGAGGCGGGTCTGCCGGTCGTCGTCGACAAGCCGCTGGCCGGGACCGCCGCCGAGGCCCGCGCCCTCGCGGCCCTCGCCGAGGAGCGGGGCCTGCTGCTCTCCGTCTTCCAGAACCGCCGCTGGGACAACGACTTCCTGACCCTCCGCCGGCTCATCGACGACAAGGCGCTCGGCGAGGTCCAGCGCTTCGAGTCCCGCTTCGAGCGCTGGCGCCCGCTGCCCAAGGGCGGCTGGCGCGAGTCCGGCGCGCCGTCGGAGATCGGCGGCCTGCTCTACGACCTGGGCAGCCATGTCGTCGACCAGGCGCTGGTCCTCTTCGGCCCGGTGGTCTCCGTGTACGCCGAGTCGGACGTCCGCCGGCCGGGCGCCGAGGCCGACGACGACACCTTCCTCGCCCTCACCCACGCGAACGGCGTCCGCTCGCACCTGTACGTGAGCGCCACCACCGCCCAGCTGGGCCCCCGCTTCCGGGTGCTCGGGCAGCGCGCGGGCTTCGTGAAGTACGGCCTCGACCCGCAGGAGGCGGCCCTCCGCGAGGGGCTGCGCCCGGTGCCGGGCGCGGCGTGGGGCGTGGAGCCGGAGGAGTTGTGGGGCCGGCTCGGTTCCGGCGAGTCGCCGCTGACCGGCGGCGGGACCCCGGTGGCGTCGCTGCCGGGCGACTACCCGGCGTACTACGCGGCCGTCGCCGCCGCCCTGCGCGGCACCGGCGAGAACCCGGTGACGGCCCACGAGGCCGCGGCCGCGCTCGACGTCCTGGAGGCGGCGAAGCGGTCCGCCCGCGAGGGAATCGCGGTGACGCCGTGAGCACCCGGGAGGTGAGTGACGCGAGCGCCGGGGAAGTGAGTGAGCTGGAGGCGCAGGAGGCCCGGCTGGTCCTCCCCCGCTTCACGTACGAGGACGCCTGGACGCTCGGGGGCCTGCTCGTCGGCATGGCGCGCGAGCGCCGGGCGCCGGTGGCGATCGACATCCGGCGCGGGCCGCAGCAGCTCTTCCACTGCGCCCTGCCGGGGTCGAGCGCGGACAACGACGCCTGGATCGACCGCAAGCGACGGGTCGTCGAGCGGTACGGCGTGAGCTCGTTCCTCGTCGGCGCGCGGTTCCGCGCCAAGGGGACGACCTTCGAGGCGTCCTCGCGCCTCGACCCCGACCGGTACGCGGCGCACGGCGGCGCGTTCCCGGTCGCGGTCGAGGGCGCGGGCGTGATCGGCTCGGTCACGGTCTCGGGTCTGCCGCAGGCCGAGGACCACGCCATGGTCGTCGAGGCGCTGGAACGCCTGCTCAGCTCGTACGCCTCCGCCTCCGGCTAACGAGGACGAGAGCGCCGCCGCCGAGGGCGAGACCGACGGCGGTGGCGCCCATGACGATGTTCCCGGTGCCGGCGCCGGTCTCGGAGAGCTCCCCGTCGGGGCCGTGGTGGCCGCCGCCGGAGTCTCCGTACCCGCCGTCGCCCCCGCTGTCGCCGTAGCCGCCGTCACCGCCGCCGTTCGCCGAACCGCCGGTCGTGGGGTGGGTGTGGGTGTGCGTGGGTGTGGGTGTCGGGGCGGTCGGGGTCGGTGTCGGGTCCGTGGGCGTCGGGGTGGGTTCGGTCGGGGTGGGTGTGGGGTCGGTCGGGGTCGGTGTCGGGTCCGTGGGCGTCGGGGTGGGTTCGGTCGGGGTGGGTGTGGGGTCGGTCGGGGTCGGGTCCGTGGGCGTCGGGGTCGGATCCGTCGGCGTGGGGGTGGGCGTGGGTGTGCCGCCCCCGCAGGACGGCAGGTCGCCGTTGAACGGATAGGCGTGGATCTCCTGGCCACCGCCGCCGGTCCGCTCCGAGGTGTGCGTCAGGTTTCCGGTGGTGAAGAAGCGGCCGTTCAGACCCGGCATCGTGATCGTCGTCGTGCTGGCCTGGTCGCCGATCAGGACGCTGCCCGCGAACTGGGCCGTGCCCTCGAACGTGACGGTGGTGGCGTCGGGGAAGTTCCAGAGCACCCGCTCGCGCAGCCCGTCCGGCAGCTGGTTGATGTACGTGTCGACGGTGCGGTCGGCGCCCAGGAGGTTGACGAGGACGGTCGCGCCGGCCGGGATCCCGTCGAAGCGGATGCCCTGCTGGCGGCCGCCCATGGACTCCAGGTCGAACGCGACGTTGAAGACCTGGAGCTTCGACGTCCCGTCACCCGTGAAGACGGTCTCGGTGTTGTTGTTGACGGCGGTTCCGGTGGCGGGGCGGGAGGCGCCGTTCACGTACGCGTAGCACTGGCTGGCGTCGGTGAGCCGGTCGCGGAGCGCGGTGTACGGGGCGGCGGCGCCGGCGGTGTGCACGGCGGGCGGGGCGACCGTGCCGGAGAGCGTGCCCCCGTACCGCACGAGGCCGCTGACCCGGCCCTCCTCGGCGAGCAGGCGCTGGCCGGTGGCGACCGTCAGGTCCTTTCCGACGGTGAGGAAGTCGGTGCCGTCGTCCGGCGGGACGCGCGAGCCGACGCCCGCGACGCCGACGTTGTAGACGCCGGAGACACCGGCGCGCTTCCTCATGTCGAAGGCGCCCAGGACGACGATCTTGCCCTCGGCCTCGGCGGCGGCCTCGCGGACGAGCATGTCGCCGCCGACGTAGACGTTGATGTTGTTGTCGCGGTACTTGACGGTGCCGCTGCCGATGTCGGGGTACGTGCCGGTCGGACAGGTGCCGGGGAGGCAGGGGCCGAGCCCGCCCGGCAGCGGGTCGGCCCAGCCGTTGACGGCGAGCGCGCCGACGAGGGCGGTGGCCGCGACGGTGGAGGCCGCGATGGCGGCGAGACGGCGCCGGTCACGTCGGCGCTCGGGCGTGATGGGTTCCATATCCGGCAATATGCAAAGAAGGATATGAAAACGGCGACGCCCCACGCGGGGCGTCGC
>NZ_JBHTSA010000060.1:0-50337 GCF_042795405.1 Streptomyces sp. NPDC056480
GAGGTGTAGTCGTTGCCGGTGAAGCGACGGATCTGCTTCTTGTCGACGCCCTTCTGGAGGCGTCCGATCGCCGCGTCGTAGTCGGCGTCCGTGAAGGAGCCGGGGTCCTTGCCGAGGTCGAGCAGGGTCATGCCGACGGAGTCCCGCATCTCGGTGAGGAAGCCGACCCGGCCCTTGAGCGAGGGGTCGTCGAGGAGCTGGGTGACCGAGTCGACCTTCTTCCCGCCGGTCGCCTTGACGTTGTACGCGATGACCGTGGAGATGCCGGTCCACGGGTACGAGTAGGCGCGGCCCGGGTCCCAGTCGGGGCTGCGGAACTGGGCGGAGAGGTTCGCGTACGCGTGGGGGAGGTTCGAGGGGTCGAGCTTCTGGGCCCAGCCGAGCCGGATCATCCGGGCGGCGAGCCAGTCGGTGACGCATATGAGGTCGCGGCCGGTGTCCTGGCCGGCGGCGAGCTGCGGCTTGATCTTGCCGAAGAACTCGACGTTGTCGTTGATGTCCTCGGTGTACTTGACCTTGATCCCGGTGCGCTTCGTGAACGCCTCCAGGGTCGGGCGGGACTTCTCGTCCTCGCTGACGTCCATGTACTCGGTCCAGTTGGAGAAGGCGAGGGTCTTCTCCTTGGCCGACACGTCGGTGGAGGCGGGCCCCTGGCCCTCCCGCTTGGCCGGCGGGATGCCACAGGCGCTCAGGGAGGCGAGGCCTCCGACGGTGAGCGCGCCGACACCGCCCGCGCGCAGCATCGAACGGCGGGTGAGGGCGCCCCGGCCGCTCGTCAGGCTGCGACGTATCGCCGCCGTCTGCGCGGCGGAGAGGCTGTCGGGCTCGTACTGCTCCATGCGCTGTGCCCTTTCGGGATGGGAGGGCCGCCGGTCGGGCGGCGAATTGCTATCGGTCCCCGAAGATCGTGCGGTGCCAGTCCTTCGCGGCGACCGCGGTGTTGTCGAACATCACGTGCTTGACCTGCGTGTACTCCTCGAAGGAGTACGCCGACATGTCCTTCCCGTAGCCCGATGCCTTGGTGCCGCCGTGGGGCATCTCGCTGATGATCGGGATGTGGTCGTTGACCCAGACACAGCCGGCCTTGATCTCCCGGGTGGCGCGGTTGGCCCGGTAGACGTCCCGGCTCCAGGCCGAGGCGGCCAGGCCGTACGGGGTGTCGTTGGCGAGCCGGATGCCCTCGTCGTCGCCGTCGAAGGGCAGGGCCACCAGGACCGGGCCGAAGATCTCCGACTGCACGACCTCACTGTCCTGCGCGGCGCCGGTGATCAGGGTCGGACGATAGTACGCACCGTCCTTGAGGTCTCCGCCAGGGGCTTCCCCGCCGGTGACGACGGTGGCGTAGCCGCGGGCCCGCTCCACGAAGGCGGCGACGCCGTCGCGGTGGCGGTGGCTGACGAGCGGGCCGAGGTCGGTGGCCGGGTCGAAGGGGTCGCCGAGCCGGACGGTCTCCATCAGTTCGGCGACGCGCGCGACGAACGCGTCGAAGAGCGGGCGCTGGACGTACGCGCGCGTGGCGGCGGTGCAGTCCTGGCCGCTGTTGATGAGGGAGGCGGCGACGGCGCCGTGGGCGGCGGCCTCCAGGTCGGCGTCGTCGAAGACCACGAAGGGGGCCTTGCCGCCGAGTTCGAGGTGGAGGCGCTTCACGGTGGCGGTGGCGATCTCGGCGACCCGCTTGCCGACGGGGGTGGAACCGGTGAAGGAGGTCATGACGACGTCGGGGTGGCCGACGAGGTGTTCGCCGACGGTCTTCCCGGCACCGTTGACGATGTTGACCACACCGTCGGGGATGCCGGCCTCCTTCGCCGCCTGCGCGAACATCAGGGAGGTCAGCGGGGTGAGCTCGGCGGGCTTGAGGACGATCGTGTTGCCGGCGGCGATGGCCGGGAGGATCTTCCAGGCGGCCATCTGGAGCGGGTAGTTCCAGGGGGCGATGGAGCCGACGACGCCGAGGGGTTCGCGGCGGATGTACGAGGTGTGGTCGCCGCTGTACTCGGCGGCGGACTGGCCCTGGAGGTGGCGGGCCGCCCCCGCGAAGAAGGCGGCGTTGTCGACGGTGCCGGGCACGTCGAACTCGGTGGTGAGCTTGAGCGGCTTGCCGCACTGGAGGGACTCGACGCGGGCGAAGTCCTCGGCCCACTCGGCGAGGACGCCGGCGAAGCGGTGGAGCGCGTCGGAACGCTCTCCCGGGGTGGCGCCGGCCCAGCCGGGGAAGGCGGCCTTGGCGGCGGCGACCGCCTCGTCCACGTCGGCGGTGGAGGCGAGCGTGTAGGTGTACACGCTCTCCCCGGTCGCCGGATCGATCACGCTGTGTTCCTGACCGGAGGTTCCGGCGCGGAGCCGCCCGCCGATGTACTGTGCGCCGTCCGCGAAGCGGTCCGTCACCTGGAAGCGGTTGCCCATGACGCTCTCCGTTGTTCCAGCTCGAATTGAGTGCCGATCCTGACAGAGGGACGATGGCCCAACAAGTGATTCCGTTGTTGCCTTTTGGTTACGCGACGGAATCGGTCGACCATGTGTCGAGGCGGCCGGATCATCTCCGTACTAAGTGTCCGTGGCGGATGCCACACTCGCGTGCATGAGCGAGCGCGAGTCTCTGATACAGCAGGTCAACAGGGGTGACCGGGTGAAGTGGCTGCACTTCTGGGGTCACCGACCGCACCCGGACGGGCGGCTCTCGGCGAGCTGTCTCAGCCAGTGGTGGCCGGCCCCCTTCGTGGTCGACGGCGTGTCGTACGCGACCGCCGAGCACTGGATGATGGCGGCCAAGGCCCGGCTCTTCGAGGACGCCGAGGCGGAGCGGGCCGCGCTGTCCGCCCGTACCCCCGCCGAGGCCAAGAAGGCGGGGCGGCTCGTCCGGGGCTTCGACGAGACGGTGTGGGCGCGGGAGCGCTTCGGGATCGTCGTCGAGGGCAGCGTCCACAAGTTCTCCTCGGACGAGGCCCTGCGCGGCTATCTCCTCGGCACCGGCACCCGGGTCCTGGTGGAGGCGAGCCCCGTGGACCGCGTCTGGGGCATCGGCCTGGCCGCCGACGACCCGCGCGCCCACGACCCGGCGAACTGGCGCGGCGACAACCTCCTGGGCTTCGCCCTGATGGAGGCCCGGGAACGGCTGCGCCAGGGCGCGTGAGGAGGCGCCGGGGGACGTCGGGCGCGTGCGAAGCACCGGGCCGGCGGCTCCGGGGCGGGTGCGAAGCGCCGACGGGACGCCGAGGGCCCCGCACCTCGTGAGGTGCGGGGCCCTCGGCCGTGGGATCACCCGGGGTGACCGCGGGCCGCTCGGGGTGGGATCACCCGGAGTGACCGCGGGTGGCTCAGCGGCTGCCGCTCTCGACCACCAGGCTCGACGCGAACGGGTCCTCGTCGTAGCCGGAGTCCTCGAAGGACGTCGAGTCCTGGCTGACCGCCCAGATCACGAAGCCCAGGAAGACGGCGCTGACCAGGGTGCCGATGGCACCGAGCACGATGCCCGCGATGGCCATGCCCCGGTTGGTCGCCTCGCCCCGGCCGCACTTCTTGATGCCGATGATGCCGAAGATCAGCGCCAGGATGCCGAGGACCACACCCAGGCCGTACATGCAGAAGCCCGCCACCGCGATGATGCCGAGCACCATCGAGGCCGTCCCCATGCCGTTGGACGGCGACTGCTGCCAGCCGGCCTGGCCGGGGTAGCCGCCGGCCGACGGGTAGCCGGGATAGCCGTACCCGGAGCCCGTCGGGGCGGGCGGCGGGGTCACCGCCGACGGGTACCCGTATCCGCCGGACGTGTCCGCCGCCGGGTAGCCGTACGCGCCGGGCGTGGCCGCGGGCCCGCCGGGTGCGACCGGCGGCGGCGGCACGTCGGTGGGGCCGGGCTGCGCCAGCGGAACGGACGTGACGGTCTGCTGGTCGTGCACCGGCGACGGCGACGGAGTCGTCGGCTTGCTCAGTTCCACCCCGTCGCGGTTCGGCGGAGCCCACGGGTCCGTCGGGTCGTACCCGCCCCGCGACTGGTCTTGGTTGTCAGACATGGGCCTCCCCCATCATGGTCCCGCCATGCTACGGCCTCACCCCTGAGGGGTAACCGTCCGGCCTACGATGACGGGATGACCGATCTCCATCCCTTCATCGCGGGCCTGCCCAAGGCAGAGCTGCACGTCCACCACGTCGGCTCCGCCTCGCCCCGGATCGTCGCCGAGCTCGCCGCCCGGCACCCCGACTCCAAGGTCCCCACGGACCCGGAGGCGCTGACCGACTACTTCACGTTCACCGACTTCGCGCACTTCATCGACGTCTACCTCTCGGTCGTCGACCTGGTCCGCACCCCCGAGGACGTCCGGCTGCTGACCTTCGAGGTCGCCCGTGACATGGCCCGGCAGAACATCCGGTACGCCGAGCTGACCATCACCCCCTACTCCTCCACCCGCCGCGGCATCGACGAGCGTGCCTTCATGGCCGCCATCGAGGACGCCCGCAAGGCGGCCGAGGCCGAGTTCGGCACCATCCTGCGCTGGTGCTTCGACATCCCGGGCGAGGCCGGCCTGGTCTCCGCCGAGGAGACCGCCCGTCTCGCCACCACCGACGGACTGCGCCCCGAGGGCCTGGTCTCCTTCGGGCTCGGCGGCCCGGAGATCGGCGTGCCGCGCCCGCAGTTCAAGCCGTACTTCGACCGGGCACGGGCGGCCGGCCTGCGCTCCGTCCCGCACGCGGGCGAGACGACCGGCCCGCAGACGGTCTGGGACGCCATCAACGACCTGGGCGCCGAGCGCATCGGCCACGGCACCAGCTCGGTCCAGGACCCGGCGCTCCTCGCCCACCTGGCGGAGCACCGCATCGCCCTGGAGGTCTGCCCGACCTCCAACATCGCCACCCGCGCCGTCGCCACCCTCGACGAGCACCCGATCCGGCAGATGGTGGACGCCGGCGTCCTCGTCACGATCAACAGCGACGACCCGCCGATGTTCGGCACCGACCTCAACAACGAGTACGCGGTCGCCGCCCGGCTCCTCGGCCTCGACGAGCGCGGTGTCGCCGCCCTCGCGAAGAACGCGGTGGAGGCCTCGTTCCTCGACCCGGCAGGGAAGGCCAGGATCGCCGCCGAGATCGACACGTACACCGACACCTGGCTCGCGCGCTGACGACTGGCCCGCGCGCCCACGACGGCGAGAATGGGCCCATGGACTCCGACACCGCCATGGACCCGACCGCCGTCGTGAAAGCCGCCGAGGCCACGGCCTCCGTCACCGTCGTGGGCCATCGCGGCGACCCGTACCGCGTCCGCGAGAACACCCTCGACTCGATCGCCTCGGCGATCGGGCGGGGGGCGGACGCGGTCGAGGTCGACGTCCGGCTGACGAAGGACGGCGTGCCCGTCCTCCTCCACGACGACACCCTGAAGCGCCTGTGGGGCCACGACCGCCCGCTCTCCGCGCTCTCGCACGAGCAGGTCCGGGAGCTGACGTACGGCGGGGTCCCGACCCTGCGCGAGGCGCTGCTCACCGCCGGGGACAGGCGGCTGATGCTGGACCTGCCGGGCGGCGACGAGAACTCGGTCCGCGCCATCGTCCGTACGGTCCGCGAGTGCGGCGCGGGGGAACGCGTCTACTACTGCGCCGGGGCCGTCGCCATGCTCCAGGTGCGCGCCGCCGACCCGGCCGCCGAGATCGCCCTCACCTGGACCTCGCTCGCGCCGCCCCGCCCGATCCTGCTCGACGTGGTCCGGCCGCGCTGGCTCAACTACCGCTTCGGCCTGGTGAGTCGGGCCCTGACGGACCGGGTGCACCGGGACGGTCTCCTCGTCTCGGCCTGGACGGCGGACACCTCCCGCACCATGCGTAAGCTGATCGGGAACGGGGTCGACTCGATCACCACGAACCGGGTCGACGCACTCGCCGCCGTCCTGCGAAAGGCTCAGGGATGAACGACCGGATCCGGACCGACATCGCGCACAACGCCCGGGTGTGGAACTACTGGCTGGGCGGCAAGGACAACTACCCGGTCGACCGCGCGGTCGGCGACCAGGTCACCGGCTTCTACCCGAGCATCGGCGAAGTGGCCCGCGCGGACCGGGCGTTCCTCGGCCGCGCCGTCACCTTCCTCGCCGCGGACGCCGGGACGCGCCAGTTCCTCGACATCGGTACGGGCCTGCCGACCGCCGACAACACCCATGAGGTCGCCCAGCGGTCCGCGCCCGACGCCCGGATCGTCTACGTCGACAACGACCCGATCGTCCTCACCCACGCCCGCGCGCTCCTGACCAGCGCGCCGGAGGGTGTCACGGAGTACGTGGACGCCGACGCCCACGACCCGGAGAAGATCCTGGCGGCGGCCGGTGCGACGCTCGACCTGTCCCGGCCGGTCGCCGTGATGATGCTCGGCATCCTCAACTTCGTCCTGGACACCGCCGAAGCCCGGACGATCGTCCGCACCCTGATGGACGCCGTCCCTTCCGGCAGCCACCTGGTCCTGACCCACCCCACCCTGGAGCCGGAGCTCGGCGGCGAGGGCAACAAGGCGGCCATGGCGTTCTGGAACGAGAACGCGACCCCGCCGATCACCGCCCGCAGCCGCACCGAGTTCGCCTCCTTCTTCGACGGCCTCGACCTCCTGGAGCCGGGCATCCTCTCCTGCTCGCGCTGGCGCGCGACGACCGAGGACGCGCCCGTGGTGGCGCAGTTCGGCGCGGTGGGCCGCAAGCCGTAATGCATGTACGGGGGGAGGTCCGCGGCCGGTGGGAGCGGGCGCGCACCTGGGGCGGGGCGAACCCGTGGGCGGTGGACCTGGGGATCGCGCTGCTCGTCCAGGCGGCGATGACGATGCCGTTCGTGGTGCCGCGCGGGCCGGAACTCGAACCGGCGACCTGGGCCGCGTACGGACTGACGACGCTCACGGTGGTCCCGCTCGTCTGGCGGCGGCGGGCGCCCGTCGCCGTGCTCCTGGCGATCCTGGCCACGAGCACGCTGTACGTCCTGGCCCTGGAGGGACCGGGCCAGCCGCTGCCGTACACCGGGCTCGTCATCGTCTACACGATCGCGCACGTCTCCCCGCCGGTGAAGCGGCTCGCGACGGCCGGGCTCCTGGTCGTCGCGGTGCCCGCCTCGGTCTGGCTCAACACCCGGTCGGCCCGTGAACTGACCTTCTCGCTCTTCGTGTTCGGCGCCGCCTATGTCTTCGGCCGGCTCCAGGACGCCCGGCAGCGCGCGCACCGGATCGAGGCGGAGCGGGCCGCCGCGCGCGAACGGGCCCGGATCGCACGGGAGATGCACGACATCCTGTCGCACGCGGTGAGCCTGATGATCGTGCAGGCGGAGGCGGGCCCGGTGGCGGTACGGACGGCACCGGAGCGCGCGGAGGCCGCGTTCGAGGCGATCTCGGAGACGGGCCGCGAGGCGATGGCCCAGCTGCGGCAGATGCTGGGGCTGCTGCGGGAGGGGCCCGAGGGGGCGCCGCCGCGCGAGCCGCAGCCGGACCTCTCCGGGATCCCCGCACTGGTGGAGCGGGTGAGGTCCGGCGGCCTGCTGGTGGAGTACACGACGGAGGGCGGGGTGCGGGCGCTGCCGGCGGCGACCGGCGCGAGCGCCTACCGGATCGTGCAGGAGGCCCTGACGAACGTCGTCCGGCACGCGGGCGCCCGCCGGGCCGACGTCCGGCTCGCCCATGCCGACGGCGCCCTGTGGGTCACGGTGACGGACGACGGGCGCGGCCCCGCGCCGGGGCCGGCGGGTCGCGGCTCCGGCGGCCACGGCCTCACCGGCATCCGGGAGCGGGCCGCCGCGCACGGCGGGACGGCGACGACCGGCCCGGGACCGGGCGGCCGGGGCTTCGAGGTGCGGGTCCTGCTCCCCGTACCCTCCACGGCGGAGGTGGGGAGATGACGACGATCCGGGTGGTGGTCGCGGACGACCAGGAACTGGTCCGCAGCGGCTTCGCGATGATCCTCGACGCGCAGCCGGACATCGAGGTCGTGGCCGAGGCCGGGGACGGCGCCGAGGCCGTCGAGGCGGTGCGCCGGCACGCCCCCGACGTGGCGCTGCTCGACATCCGGATGCCCGGCACCGACGGCATCGAGGCCTGCCGGGCGATCAGCGCGGGCACCGGCTGCCGGACGGTGATCCTCACGACCTTCGACACCGACGCGTACGTGTACGAGGCGCTGCACGCGGGCGCGAGCGGCTTCCTCCTCAAGGACGTGCGCAGGGACGACCTGGTGCACGCGGTACGGGTGGTGGCGGCCGGTGACTCGCTGCTCGCGCCCTCCGTGGCCCGCCGTCTGGTGGAGCAGTACACCGCGGGCGGCCCGCGCAGGACCGCCCCCGACCCGCGGCTCGACGTGCTGACGGGCCGGGAGCGGGAGACCCTGCTGCTCCTCGCGCGCGGGCTGTCCAACGCGGAGATCGCGGCGGAGCTGGTGGTCAGCGACCACACGGTGAAGACCCACGTGGGGAACGTGCTCGCCAAGCTCGGCCTGCGGGACCGGATCCAGGCGGTGATCTGCGCGTACGAGACGGGTCTGGTCGCGGCGGGCTCTCCCCCGCCCGGGGGAGGCGAGGGGCCGGGTCCCTCCCCCGCGTCGGCGAGGAACTGACCGGCGGAAGACCGCCGGTGCGGGCGATCCGCCGATCGCCGCAGGTCAGCAGGATGGAGCCATCGAGAACAACGGCTCACACCACCGGAGTTGACCATGAGGACGTCCACCCGCACGCTGCTCGCCACCGCGCTGGTCCTGGGGGTCGCGGCGGGCCCGGCCCTGGCCCCGGCCTTCGCGACGCCCACGGCCCTCTCGACGCCCACGGCGGCGGCGTCGGCCGCACGGTCGACCAGCCCGGACCTGAGCGCGGTGATCGCCGGCCTCCCGCGGGCCGACGCCACGGCCGCGCTCGTCCGGGTCGGCGGCACCGAGGGTTCCTGGCAGGGCAGTTCAGGGGTCCATGAACTGGCGACCGGCGCCCCGGCGGACCCGGCCGCCCGCTTCCGCGCCGGATCGGTGACGAAGGTCTTCACGGCCGCGACCGTCCTGCAGCTGGCGGCCGAGCGCCGGATCGACCTGGACCGGACGGCCCGCTCGTACCTGCCGGAGCTCATCCCCGGCCGGTACGCCACGGTGACCGTGCGCCAGCTCCTGAACCACACCCATGGCATCCCGGCCCCCGAGCTCGCCGTCGGCGACACGGTCGAGGAGTGGTACGCCCACCGCTTCGACGTCCACAGCCCGGAGGTCATGGTCCGCTCGGCGACGGCGAAGCCGCGCGAGTTCCGGCCCGGCGCGAAGCAGCACTACCTCAACATCGGTTACACGATCGCCGGTCTGATCGTGGAGCGGGTGACGGGCGACTCGTACGAGCACCAGGTGGAGCGGCGGATCCTGCGCCCGCTGGGCCTGCGGGACACCTATCTCCCGGGCGCCGCGGCCGAGATCGCCGGCCCGTACAACCACGGCTACCAGACCATGCGGCTCGACGACGGGACGACCGGCCTGCGGGACGTCTCGGTGTGGCGGGCGACGGACGGCTGGGCGGCAGGCGACCTCGTCTCGACCACGGCCGACCTGGAGCGGTTCACCCGGGCGCTGTTCGCGGGCCGGGTGGTGCGCGGGCCGCTCCTGGAGGAGATGTTCACCCTGCCGAAGGTCGCGGACCTGAAGTCCGGCGACCCGGCCGCGTACTCCGCGGGCCTGTCGATGAAGAGGCTCGGCGGCCGCGAGGTCTGGGGCAAGACCGGCGGCCGCTGGGGGTACAACGCGGCCGTCGCCTCCACCCGCGACGGCGCGCGCACCCTCGTCTACAGCGTCAACTCCACCGACGCGAAGGGCCAGGACATGAACCCGACCGCCCTGAACCTCATGGTCGCGGCGTACGGCCTGCCGGACTAGCGGGCACGGGCCGGACCAGCGGGCACGGGCCGGACCAGCGGGCACGGGCCGGACCAGCGGGCACGGGCCGGACCAGCGGGCACCGGTCCGGCTAGCGGGTCCCCGCCGGCACGGGCTCCTGCGCCGGAGCGGCTTCGAGCCGCTTGATCAGCCGGCGCACGTGGAGCAGCGGCAGGATCCCGATGACTCCGAAGGACATGTCGATGACCGACCACCAGAAGGGGATGCCCCGGAGGGGCCCGCAGATCAGGGCGAGCGGGATGATGCCGACGCAGGCGATCATGGCGAACTCGACGACCCAGATGTTGCGGACGGGGTCGCGGTAGGCGCCGTAGAAGGCCACCGCGATGACGAGGTGGGCGAAGGCGAGCCAGTCGGTGCCGTAGAGCAGGTACGGGGCCTGCTCGTCGGCGGTCTCCAAGCCGCCCCGCACCCGGTCGATCCATTCGGCGAGCCCGGGGAGGAGGTCGGCCACGGGAGCCGCCCATCCGTCGAGCGAGGAGTCCAGCAGCCGGAGTTCGGTGACGAGCGGGAACGCGGTGATCCCGCTCAGGACCAGGCAGACGACGAAGACGATCAGCCAGACGCGGATGCGCGTGAGAAGGGCTCTCGGCCCGTTCGAGTCGCTCATGGGGGCAGCGTACGCCCCTCTTGAACGCGTTCAGAAACGGGGGGTCGGCCGACGCGCCACCGCGTGCGCGACGACGGTGGCGGCCGCCGCCACTCCCAGGCCGGTGACCGTGCCCCGGAGTCCGGCCTGCGCGAGGCGGACGAGGCCGTGCAGGCCGAAGCCGTTCAACGCCCCCTGTCAGAAGGCGGAGTTCGAGCGGGATGCGGTCACATCAGGAGAGCTCAGAGACCGACGATCGCGTTCCACCGCTTCGTGAAGTCCTGCCGCTCCTGCGCGGTGATGTCCCGGGCGATCGCGAGACGCCCGCGCATGTCCGCGTCCGGGAAGATCAGCGGGTCCTCCGCGAGCGCCACGAGCTCCTCGTCACCGGAGTCCGCGAGGACCTTCTGCGCGGCCGGCACCGGACAGACGTAGTTGACCCAGGCGGCGAGTTCGGCGGCGACCTCGGGCTCGTAGTAGTAGTCGACGAGCTTCTCGGCGTTGGTCTTGTGGTGCGCGAGGTTGGGGATCATGAGGGACTCGGCCCACAGTTCGGCGCCCTCCTCGGGAACGACGAACTCGATGTCCGGGTTGTCGGCCTGGAGTTGGATGACGTCGCCCGAGTACGCCTGGCAGGCCAGCACGTCGCCGGTCGACAGGTCCTTGATGTAGTCGTTCCCGGTGAAGCGGCGGATGTGCCGCTTCTTCACGAGGCCCTCGATCTGCTCGCACAGGGCGTGGAAGTCGTCGCCGGTCCACCGGGTGACGTCGACGCCCCTGCCCATCATCAGCAGGGCGAAGGACTCGTCGAGCCCGGACAGCAGGGTGACCTTGCCGCGCAGGTCGTCGGCCCACAGCTCCTTGGTGGAGCGGAGCTCCCTGCCGAGCTTCCTGCGGTTGTACGCGATGCCGGTGATCCCGGACTGCCAGGGGACGCTGTGCAGCCGGCCCGGGTCGAAGGCGGGCGAGCGGAGCTGCGGGTCGAGGTGCTCGGTGACGTTCGGCTGGGCGGCGCGGTTCATCTCCTGGGCCCAGCCGAGGCGGACGAAGCGGGCGGCCATCCAGTCGCTGACGACGATCAGGTCGCGGCCGGTCTCCTGGTGGTTCATCAGGGACGGGCTGATCTTGCCGAAGAACTCGTCGTTGTCGTTGATCTCCTCGGTGTACCGGACGGAGATGCCGGTGCGCTTCCTGAACGCGTCGAGGGTCGGGCGCTTCCTGGCGTCCTCGTCATCGGTGTCGATGTAGAGCGGCCAGTTGGCGAAGTCGAGCGTCCTGTCCCGGGCGGAGAGGTCGCGGCCGGCCCGGTCGCCCTCGTCGACATAGGCGGCGGGGACCCCGCATCCGGCGGCGAGCAGGCTCGCGGCCCCCGCACCGCCGATGCCGCGCAGCAGGGACCGGCGGGAGATGTTGTTCCTGGCTGTCGCTCTCACCCGTGCAGCATCGCGGCAGGCCACCGGCCGGGGCAATGGACGCTCCGTCGAGCGACGCGACGCGGCCCCGACACCCTGTCGACCGGGGTGCCGGGGCCGCGTTGCGTTCAGGGGGTTCAGCCCAGGGAGGTCATGACGTGCTTGATGCGCGTGTAGTCCTCGAAGCCGTAGGCGGAGAGGTCCTTGCCGTAGCCGGACTTCTTGAAGCCGCCGTGCGGCATCTCGGCGACCAGCGGGATGTGGGTGTTGATCCACACGCAGCCGAAGTCGAGGGACTTGGACATGCGCATGGCGCGCTGGTGGTCCTTGGTCCAGACGGAGGAGGCGAGGGCGTACTCGACGCCGTTCGCGAACTCCAGGGCCTGCGCCTCGTCCTCGAAGGACTGGACGGTGATGACGGGGCCGAAGACCTCGTTCTGGATGATCTCGTCGTCCTGCTTGAGGCCGGAGACGACGGTCGGGGCGTAGAAGTAGCCCTTGTCGCCGACCCGGTGGCCGCCGGCCTGGACCTTGGCGTGCGCCGGGAGGCGGTCGATGAAGCCGGTGACCTGCTTCAGCTGGTTGGCGTTGTTGAGCGGGCCGTAGAGCACGTCCTCGTCGTCCGGCTGACCGGTCTTGGTCTCGGAGGCGGCCTTGGCGAGCGCGGCGACGAACTCGTCGTGGATGGACTCGTGCACGAGGACGCGGGTCGCGGCCGTACAGTCCTGGCCGGCGTTGAAGAAGCCGGCGACGGAGATGTCCTCGACGGCCTTGTCGATGTCGGTGTCCTCGAAGACCACGACCGGGGCCTTGCCGCCCAGCTCCAGGTGGACGCGCTTGACGTCCTTGGCGGCCGACTCGGCGACCTGCATGCCGGCGCGTACCGAGCCGGTGATGGAGGCCATGGCGGGGGTCGGGTGCTCGACCATCGCCTTGCCCGTCTCGCGGTCGCCGCAGACGACGTTGAAGACGCCCTTGGGGAGGATCTGGCCGATGATCTCCGCCATCAGGACGGTCGACGCGGGGGTCGTGTCCGAGGGCTTGAGGACGACGGTGTTGCCCGCGGCGAGCGCCGGGGCGAACTTCCACACGGCCATCATCATCGGGTAGTTCCACGGCGCGACCTGGGCACAGACGCCCACGGGCTCGCGGCGGATGATGGAGGTCATGCCCTCCATGTACTCGCCGGCCGAGCGGCCCTCGAGCAGCCGGGCGGCACCGGCGAAGAAGCGGATCTGGTCCACCATCGGCGGGATCTCTTCGCTCGCCGTGAGGGCGACGGGCTTTCCGGTGTTCTGGACCTCGGCGGCGATCAGGTCCTCGGCGCGCTCCTCGAAGGCGTCGGCGATCTTGAGGAGCGCCTTCTGGCGCTCGGACGGCGTGCTGTCACGCCAGGCGGGGAAGGCGGCCGCGGCGGCCTCCATCGCGGCGTCGACGTCAGCCTGTCCCGAGAGCGGGGAGGTGGCGTACACCTCGCCGGTGGCCGGGTTGACCACCTCGATGGTGCGGCCGTCGGCCGCGTCGCGGAACTCCCCGTTGATGTAGTTACGCAGCCGGCGCAGCTCGGTGGTCACTTGCCACCCCTCCTGTCACGTTCTGTCGTCGCACGTCCTTGTGCGGTGTCCCGATGGGCGAGACACCTCAGCCTAGTCGCTCGGCAGACGCTTTCAACAGGCCCAACCCTCTCCAACTTCGGATTCCGTGAGTTTCGAGCCGCTCGACAACGAATTTCATCGCTCTGGGGTTGCAAGACCGACATTCTCGGTGCACAGTGAAGCCGTGGCCAGTCGAAGCACAGAACCCAGAACCGGAACCGGTTCGTCCCCGACGATCGACGCCGTCTCCCTGGCGATCATCGAACAGCTCCAGGAGGACGGTCGCCGTCCCTACGCGGCGATCGGCAAGGCCGTGGGCCTCTCCGAGGCCGCCGTGCGGCAGCGCGTCCAGAAGCTGCTCGACCAGGGCGTCATGCAGATCGTCGCCGTCACCGACCCGCTCACCGTGGGTTTCCGGCGGCAGGCGATGGTCGGCATCAACGTCGAGGGTGACCTTGATCCGGTTGCGGAAGCCCTGACGGCCATGGCCGAATGCGAGTACGTGGTGATGACCGCGGGCTCCTTCGACCTGATGGTGGAGGTCGTCTGCGAGGACGACGACCACCTGCTGGATGTGATCAACAAGCGCATCCGCACCCTCCCCGGCGTGCGCTCCACCGAGAGCTTCGTCTACCTCAAGCTCAAGAAGCAGACCTATATGTGGGGAACTCGATAATCGTGACCCAGGACCTCTCCAAGACCGCGTACGACCACCTGTGGATGCACTTCACCCGCATGTCGTCGTACGAGAACTCGCCCGTTCCCACCATCGTGCGTGGTGAGGGCACCTACATCTTCGACGACAAGGGCAAGCGCTACCTCGACGGTCTCGCGGGTCTCTTCGTGGTCAACGCCGGACACGGCCGCAAGGAACTGGCCGAGGTCGCGTACAAGCAGGCCCAGGAGCTCGCGTTCTTCCCCGTGTGGTCGTACGCGCACCCCAAGGCCGTCGAGCTCGCCGAGCGTCTCGCGGACTACGCGCCGGGTGACCTGAACAAGGTCTTCTTCACCACCGGTGGCGGCGAGGCCGTCGAGACCGCGTGGAAGCTCGCCAAGCAGTACTTCAAGCTGCAGGGCAAGCACACCAAGTACAAGGTCATCTCGCGTGCGGTCGCCTACCACGGCACCCCGCAGGGCGCCCTGTCCATCACCGGCCTGCCGGCCCTGAAGGCCCCCTTCGAGCCGCTGGTCCCCGGCGCGCACAAGGTGCCGAACACCAACATCTACCGCGCCCCGATCCACGGCGACGACCCCGAGGCCTTCGGCCGCTGGGCCGCCGACCAGATCGAGCAGCAGATCCTCTTCGAGGGCGCCGACACCGTCGCGGCCGTCTTCCTCGAGCCGGTGCAGAACGCCGGTGGCTGCTTCCCGCCGCCGCCCGGCTACTTCCAGCGCGTCCGCGAGATCTGCGACCAGTACGACGTGCTGCTCGTCTCCGACGAGACGATCTGCGCCTTCGGCCGCCTCGGCACGATGTTCGCCTGTGACAAGTTCGGCTACGTGCCGGACATGATCACCTGCGCCAAGGGCATGACCTCGGGCTACTCCCCGATCGGCGCCTGCATCGTCTCGGACCGCATCGCGGAGCCCTTCTACAAGGGCGACAACACCTTCCTCCACGGCTACACCTTCGGTGGCCACCCGGTGTCGTCGGCGGTCGCCATCGCCAACCTCGACATCTTCGACAAGGAAGGCCTGAACCAGCACGTCCTCGACCAGGAGGGCAACTTCTTCGACACCCTGAAGAAGCTGCACGACCTCCCGATCGTCGGCGACGTCCGCGGCAACGGCTTCTTCTACGGCATCGAGCTCGTCAAGGACAAGGTCACCAAGGAGTCCTTCACGGACGAGGAGACCGAGCGCGTCCTCTACGGCTTCCTCTCCAAGGCGCTGTTCGAGAACGGTCTGTACTGCCGTGCCGACGACCGTGGCGACCCGGTCATCCAGCTCGCCCCGCCGCTGATCGCCGACCAGGGCACCTTCGACGAGATCGAAGGCATCCTGCGCTCGGTGCTCACCGAGGCCTGGACCAAGCTCTAAGGTCCCCGCCCCGCTAGGCACACGACATCACGCCGCCCTCACGGCGTGACCCCGGCCCGGGCATGCCGCCATCCGAGTGGATGGCGGCGGCCCGGGCCGCGTGCTGTCCGTACAAACGGATCCGAATACTTACGGTGCCCAGTGACCGACAGGCCCGTCCTTTCGTTCCCCCGGACGGGGGACACAGATCGGATCCGACATCGAGGTGTACGCGATGGCCCCACCGGACAACGACGTGCTCTGGGCGCGTTCCCTGCACTGCGCCCTGGGCGGTTCGGACGCCCTCAGCGGCGTCTCCCTCGGCGTCCGCGAGGGCGAGATCCTCGCCCTCGTCGGCCCGCGCGGCAGCGGCAAGACCACCCTCATGCGGTGCCTGTCCGGCCAGCTCCTCGCCCAGCAGGGCGAGGTCTGGTTCAACAGCAGCCCCGTGCACACCCTGAGCCCCGCCGACCGCGAACGGCTCCGCCGCGACCGCTTCGGCTGGATCGACCCCGAGCCCGGACTCGTCCCCGAGCTCACCGGCTGGGAGAACACGGCCCTGCCCCTGCTGCTCCGCGGCACCTCCCACCGGGCCGCGAGGACCGCCGCCATGGAGTGGCTCGAGCGCCTGGACATCGGCGCCTGCGCCCGCAAGCGCCCGCACGCCCTCACCCACGCGGAGCGCCAGCGCATCGCGATCGCCCGCGCGCTGGTCACCACCCCCTCCGTGCTGTTCGCCGACGAACCCACCGCGATCCTGCACCGGGCCGACGGCGCCCAGGTGCTGCGCACCCTGACCGCCGCCGCCCGCTCGCACGGCATCACCGTGCTCCTCGCCACCCACGACGCCGAGGTGGCGGCGCTCGCCGACCGCACGGTCGCACTCCTCGACGGACGCCGGGTCGGCACCGTACCGCCGGCGTCAGGGGCGGAGGGCGTCGCGGCGTGCTCGCTCTCCGTCTAGCCCGCGGGGCCCACCCCCTCGTCCAGACGCGCCGGCTCCTCGTCGCCGCCGCGGCGGCGGGGGTCGGCTTCCTCCTGCTCTGCACCCTCGGATACGCGGTCGGGCACCCGGAGCGGTCATCGGCGTCCGTGCTGCGGCTCCTCTGGTGCGTCCTGCCGCTCGCCGCGACCGTCCAGTTCGCGGTCGCGGTGGCCCGGACCGACCCCAGCACCCGGCCGCGCCCCGGGCTCTCCGCGATCGGCCTCGGCCCCGCCCGCCTCACCGCGATCGCGGCCGCGTCGACGGCCGTCGCCTGCACGCTCGGCTCCATGGTCGCGCTGCTGTTCTACCTGCACCTGCGCGGCGACATCACGGGGCTGCCCTTCGACGGGGCCGCCGCCGACCTCCTCGCCGCCGACCAGCCGATGCCGCTCGCCGCCGCCCTCACCCTGCTCGCCGTCGTCCCGGTGGTCGCGGCCACCGGCGCCGGCCTCGCCCTGCGCCCGCGCACCGCGCCCGCCGCACCGGAGGGCGCGGAGAAGCCGACGCCTTCCGGGCTGCCGTGGGGGATCGCCCTGGTCGCGGTCGGGCTGGCCGTCGAGACGTACGCGGGCCGCAGCGGCGCCGCCGGCGGACTCCCCCTGCCGGGGCGCTTCGACGGCAACCCGGCGGGCGTCCTGGCCGGCTGGGTCCTCACCGCCGTCGGCCTCGCGCTGGCGGGCCCCGGGCTGGTCCACGGCTGCGGCCGCCTCCTCCAGTCCGTCCGGCCGGGTGCCACCCGGCTGCTCGCGGGCCGCGTCCTGATGGACGAGTCCCGCCGTATCGGCCGTCCCCTGGGCGTGGTCAGCGCGGTGATCTCCGGAACGCTCGCGGCGGCGGCCCTGGACGACGCGGGCACCGGCCCCGGCGCCTTCGGCCCGCTCACCGGCCTGGGCGCGGCCCTCATCCTGGCCTGCACGACGGCGACCCTCCTCACCGCGGCCCTGGAGTCCAAGCAGTGCCGCGCCCACACCACCGAGGCCCTCCTCCGCATCGGCGCCCCGCCCACGGTCCTCCGCTCGGCGGCCCTGATGCGCGCCGGCGTGCTGCTCGCGGTCTTCCTCCCCCTCACGTGGGCCGTGGCGGAACTGGCGGCGCTGCCGCTGACCGGCTGAGACACCGAACGGGTGGCCCTCCGGCCGGGCCACCGGCCCGGCCGGCGGGCACGACACCTCCAGGGGCGGCACCCCGGTGCCGCCCCTATCGTGGGCCCATGGCGACGCTCCCCCCGGCACACCGGCCGCCCGGACCACGCGGGCACGGGCGCGAGATCCACACGCTCGAAGCCTTCGACGAGGCGGTCGCCCGGCCCGGCTCGCTCGCCGGGTACCGCGTGCAGTCCGTCGACCTCACCGACCGGACCTTCGCCCTCCTGACCGCCGTGACCGCCGGCGCCGTGTTCCTCGGCTGCCCGATGGAACCGGAAGCGTCCGCCAAGGTCCGCGCCGAGGGCGCGCTCGTGTTCCCGCCCGTCCCCGACCTGCCCGTCGACCCCTACCGGGCGGCGCTCTACTCCCCCGACGAGCTGTTCGACGGGCTCGCGGACACGGGGTACGAGGGGACGCCCGACGCCCTCGCGTACGCCTGGTTCGGCCGGACCCGGGCGGACGGCGACATCCTCGCCTCGATGATCCGCTCGATCCACGACGACGCCGTCTCCGACGCCCTCGACGAACTCCTCGACGGGGCCCGGGTCGTCGGCGTGATGGGCGGCCACGCGATGGGCCGGGGCACCGAGGCGTACGCGGGCGCCGCCAGGCTCGGCAGAGCGCTGGCGCGCGCCGGGCTCACCGTGGCGACCGGCGGCGGCCCCGGCGCGATGGAGGCCGCGAACCTCGGCGCGTACGTGGCGCCGTTCCCCGACGAGGCCCTGACGGAGGCACTCGCCGAGCTGGCCGCGGTCCCGTCCTTCGCGCCCTCGGTGACGGAGTGGGCCCGGGCGGCCTTCCGGGTACGGGCCCGCCTGCCGCACGGCGGCGACTCGGTGGGCATCCCCACCTGGTTCTACGGCCACGAGCCGCCGAACGCCTTCGCGGGCCGCATCGCCAAGTACTTCGCCAACGCCACGAGGGAGGACGGCCTCCTCTCCCGCTCCACGGCGGGCGTCGTCTTCCTGCCGGGCGCGGCGGGCACGGTCCAGGAGATCTTCGACGACGCGACCCCGAACTACTACCCGTCCCAGGGCCGGCCGACCCCGATGGTCCTGGTCGACCGCGCCCACTGGACGGAGCGCCTTCCGGCCTGGCCCCTCCTGGAGGCCCTGGCGGCGGGCCGTCCGATGGCGGCCCGCATCGCCCTCGTGGACTCGATCGACGAGGCACCGGACGCCCTGGAGCGGCTCACGAAGGCCTAGCCGGGCTCGGCCGCACGGCGGAGCGGGACCGGCCTCCGGGCCGACGCCCCCGGGTCCCGGCGCCGGAGGGCCCGGAACACGACGCCGAAGGGGCTCCGGGTCACTTCCGCCAGAAGAGGTGGTGCGTCACCGCACCGCCAGGGCTGGGCACGACGTCGCGATGGAACCGGTCGAGGAGCTCGTCGGGCGACTCCCAGAGCCGTACCCCGGAACCGAGCTTCACCGGCGCGACCGCGACGTGCAGGGTGTCGACGAGGTCGGCGTCGAGGAACTCGCGGACGACGGTCGCCCCGCCGCCGAGCCGGACGTCCTTGCCGTCCGCCGCCTCCTTCGCCCGCTCCAGCACGCTCGCCGGGTCTCCGTCGACGAAGTGGAACGTGGTGTCGGAGAGCGTGAACGAGGGACGCGGGTGGTGCGTCATGACGAACACTGGCGTGTGGAACGGCGGCTCGTCACCCCACCAGCCCTGCCACTCGTGGTCCTGCCAGGGACCGCGCTGGGGCCCGAACTTGTTGCGGCCCATGATCTCGGCGCCGATGTTGTGCGAGAAGTCACGGGTGAAGTAGTCGTCGAGGCCGCGGCTGCCCCCGGGATCGGTGCGGTTGGGCCAGCTGGCCGTGGCACCCGCCCAGGCGAACATGGCCCCGGGATCCGCGTGCCCGAAGGGATGCTCCAGGCTCTGGCCCTCCCCCGTACCGAATCCGTCGGACGAGACCATGAAGTTCTGGACTCTGAGCAGCTGGCCCATGGGGTTCCTCCCGCGTGGTCGACACAGACATGACGAACACCCAGGAGACTCCACCGGACCGCGAAACTCATCGCACCCGCTACGGAATGTCGTCCCCCAGCACCACCACGTCCTCCGGACGGAACTCCACCCCCACCGCGTCGCCCTCCCCCGGCACCTCCCGCAGCGGAAGCTCCGCGTCCAGCGGCGGTCCGTCCACCGGGCGGAGCCGTACGGCCACATGGCTGCCCCGGAACGTCCGGGACTCGACCGTCCAGGCCGATCCCTTCTCGACGGGCACGAGCCGCACCCCGCCGGGCCGGACCAGGAGCCGCCGCTCGCCCTGCGGCGAGCCGTCCGGCACCGGGACCTTCCCCCAGACGGTCTCCGCGACCGGCCCGGTCACCCGCGCCGGAACCACGTTGTCGAACCCCAGGAAGCGGGCCACGAACTCCGAGGCCGGCCGCGACCACACCTCGACGGGCGCACCCGACTGGGCGATGTGTCCGTCCCGCATGACCACCACCCGGTCGGCCAGCGCGAACGCCTCGCCCTGGTCGTGGGTCACCGCGAGCACCGTCGTGCCCAGCCGCCCGAAGAGCTGCCGCAGCTCCACCACGAGCCGCTCCCGCAGCCCCCGGTCGAGCTGGCCGAGCGGCTCGTCGAGCATCAGCAGCCGGGGCCGCGGCGCCAGGGCGCGGGCCAGCGCGACACGCTGCTGCTCACCGCCGGAGAGCGCGGCGACGGACCGCCGTCCTGCGCCCGGCAGGCCGACGAGGTCGAGCAGCTCCGCCACCCGTTCGGCCTGCTCGGCCTTGCCTGCCCCGCGCATCCGCAGGCCGAAGGCGACGTTGCCGCCGACGTCGCGCTGCGGGAACAGCTGGTGGTCCTGGAACATCAGGCCGACGCCCCGCCGGTGCACCGGCACCCCGCGCTGGTCGGCGCCGCCGAGGAGCACCCGCCCGCCGTCGAGGGCCTGCAGCCCCGCGACGGCCCGCAGCAGCGTGGACTTGCCGCTGCCGCTCGGCCCGAGCACGGACACGATCTCGTGGTCGGCGACCTCCAGGTCCACGGCGTCGAGCGCGGCCCGCTCCCCGAACCGTACGGTCGCCCCGTCGAGTACCAGCATCAGAACTCCCCCGAGGTGCGTTCGGTCCGGAGCCGTTCGAGCAGCAGCAGGGACACCGCGCACACCACCATGAGGATCGTCGAGAGGGCCATCGCCTGGCCGTAGTTGAGTTCGCCGGGCCGGCCGAGGAGCCGGGCCACCGCCACCGGGAGGGTCGGACCGTCGGGGCGGGCGATGAAGACGGTCGCGCCGAACTCGCCCAGCGAGACGGCGAACGCGAACCCGGCGGCGATCAGCAGCGCCCGCCGCACCAGCGGCAGGTCCACCTCCCGCCAGGCCCGCCACGGCGAGGCGCCGAGCACGGCCGCCGCCTCCCGCAGCCGCTCGTCCACCGCGCGGAGGACCGGCAGCATCGTCCGTACGACGAAGGGCACACCGACCAGCGCCTGCGCCAGCGGTACCAGGATCCAGCTGGCCCGCAGGTCGAACGGCGGCTCGTCGAGCGTGATGAGGAACCCGAAGCCGACGGTCACCGCCGACACCCCGAGCGGCAGCATGAGCAGCGCGTCGAAGCCCCGGACGAGCCGCCCGGCCCGCCGGGTCAGCGCCGCCGCGGCGAGCCCTCCGATGACCAGGGCGATCAGGGTGGCGACGACGGCGTACCGCAGCGAGTTCCCGATCGTGTCGAGCAGCGGCACGAGGAAGGTGCCGGAGGGGTCGGGCGTCCGCAGCGCCCGGTAGTAGTCGAGTCCGTAGCCGTGGGAGGTGGCGAAGGACCGCTCGACGAGCACCCCGAGCGGCAGCACGATCAGCAGGGCGACGGAGAGCAGGACGGCGGCGAACAGCGCCCACTGGCCGATGCCCCGGGGCCGGCGGGCCGTCCCCTCAGGGGCCACCATCTTCAGCGCGCTCTCCCGGCGGCGGACCGTCCGGGCGTGCACGGCGAGGACGACGCCGACGGCGGCGAACTGCACCATCGTGAGGACGGCCGCGGTCGTCAGGTCGAAGCGGACGACGGTCTGCCGGTAGATCTCCGTCTCCAGGGTGGAGTACGTGGATCCGCCGAGGATCTGGACGACGGCGAAGGAGCTCGCGGTGAACAGGAAGACCATCAGCGCCGCCGCGGCGACGGACGGCGCCAGCGCCGGCAGGGTCACGCTCCGCCACGCCTTCCAGCGGGACGCGCCGAGGACCCGGGCCGCCTCCTCCTGCCGCGGGTCGAGCTGCGCCCACAGGCCCCCGACGGTCCGGACGACCACGGCGTAGTTGAAGAACACATGGGCGATCAGGATCGCCCAGACCGTGGTGTCGAGCCGAACGCCCCACAGCCCGTCGAGGAGCCCCCCGCGCCCCACGAGTGCCAGGAAGGCCGTACCGACCATGACGGTCGGCATCACGAAGGGCACGGTGACGACCGCGCGCAGCAGCCCCTTGCCGCGGAACTCGAAGCGCGCGAAGACGTACGCGCCGGGCAGCGCGATCAGCAGGGTGAGACCGGTGGAGGCGAGCGCCTGCCACAGCGTGAACCACAGGACGTCGAGGATCTCCGGCCGGCTCAGCGTCTCGCCGAACCGCCCGAACCGCCACGCCCCGTCGACCCGCAGCCCGCGTTCGACGATCGAGACGACGGGCCAGGCGAAGAAGAGCGCGAAGAAGGCGACGGGCACGGCCATCAGGCCGAGCCGCGCCGCGCTTCCCCGGCGGTCGGGGACTACTTCAGAACGAGCGACGACCACTGCTGGATCCACGGGTCACGCTTCTCGGCGATCTTCTCGGGCGCCATGGTCTCCGGCTTGTCGACCACCACGCCGTGCTTCGTGAACAGCTCGGGCAGGGCCGCGTCCTTGGCCACCGGGTTGACGAACATCTGGAGCGGCATGTCCTCCTGGAACCTCTTCGAGATCAGGAAGTCGATCAGCGCCTTGCCGCCCTCGGGGTTCTTCGCGCCGTTCAGCAGGCCCGCGAACTCGGTCTGCCGGAAGCAGGTGCCGGTGGAGACCCCGGTGGGGGCCGTCTTCGGCTGCGGCTCGCCGTAGAGCACCTCGACCGGCGGGCTGGAGGCGTACGACACGACGAGCGGCCGGTCGCCCTTGGCCTGCTTGCCGCCTGCCGAGCCGGAGAACTCCTGGTTGTAGGCGAGCTCCCAGCTGTCGACGGTCTTCACGCCGTTGGCCTTGAGCTTCTTCCAGTAGTCCTGCCAGCCCTCGTCCCCGTACTTCGCGGCCGTACCGAGGAGGAAGCCGAGGCCCGGGGAGGACCGCTCGGGGTTCTCGACGACGAGCAGGTCCCGGTACGCCGGCTTCGCCAGGTCGTCGAAGGTCACCGGAGGGGCCAGCTTCTTGTCGGCGAAGTACTTCTTGTCGTAGTTGACGCAGATGTCGCCGGAGTCGATCGGCGTCACCCGCCGCTGCTCCTTGTCGAGCTGGTACTCGGCCGGGACGCGGTCCAGGCCCTTCGCCGCGTACGGCACGAAGATGCCGTTGTCGAGGGCGCGGGACAGCAGGGTGTTGTCGACGCCGAAGAAGACGTCGCCCTGCGGGGAGCCCTTGGTCAGGATCTCCTTGTTGACGGCCTCGCCCGCGTCGCCGCTCTTCAGCACCTTGACGGTGAAGCCCGTCTGCTTCGTGAACTCGGCCAGCACCTCCTTGGAGGCGTTGAACGAGTCGTGGCTCACGAGGGTCACGGTCTTCGGCGCGGGCGCGCCGGACTTGCCGGCCGCCTCGCGGACGTCGTCCGTGCCGCAGGCGGCGAGGGTGGTGACGCCCAGCGCCGCGACGAGCGCGGCGGCGGCGGCCTTCTTGATGCTCACCGGATTGGTGCTCACTGAGATTCCTCCTGGGTATGTCCAGGAAGAGACGCGGCCCTGCCCACGACCGGCGGACCGGACGCGGGCAGGGCGCAACAGCTTGAGTTAACGACCGAACTTCCTACCCAGAATGACCTGGGCAAGGTTCAGAGGGTCTGCGGTCCTACGGTGACCGCACTCTCAGCGCTGTGGCGCTCCCCTGTCGGAATATGGAGATGTGTTCGACCTCAGAGTACAAGGTCAGCGCTCGGCGGCCGCCAGCTGTCCACAGGCACCGTCGATCTCCTGGCCGCGGGTGTCCCGCACGGTCACCGGGACGCCGTGGCGGGCGATGGCCTCGACGAAGGCCTTCTCGTCCTCCGGGCGCGACGCCGTCCACTTCGAACCCGGTGTCGGGTTCAGCGGGATCAGGTTGACGTGCACCCGACGTCCCTTGAGCAGCCGGCCCAGCAGGTCGCCGCGCCAGGCCTGGTCGTTGATGTCGCGGATGAGCGCGTACTCGATGGAGATCCGGCGGCCGGACTTCTCCGCGTACTCCCAGGCCGCGTCCAGGACCTCCCGCACCTTCCAGCGCGTGTTGACCGGCACCAGGGTGTCCCGGAGCTCGTCGTCCGGGGCGTGCAGCGAGACCGCGAGCCGGCACTTGAAGCCCTCGTCGGCGAACCGCAGCATCGCGGGCACGAGCCCGACGGTGGAGACGGTGATTCCGCGCTGCGAGAGCCCGAGACCGTCCGGCTCGGGGTCGGTGAGGCGCCGGATGGCACCGACGACCCGCTTGTAGTTCGCGAGGGGCTCGCCCATGCCCATGAACACGATGTTGGAGAGCCGCGCCGGTCCCCCGGGCACCTCCCCGTCCCGCAGGGACCGCATGCCGTCCACGATCTGGTGCACGATCTCGGCGGTCGACAGGTTCCGGTCGAGCCCGGCCTGCCCCGTCGCACAGAACGGGCAGTTCATCCCGCAGCCGGCCTGCGAGGAGATGCACATGGTCACCCGGTCCGGGTAGCGCATGAGCACCGACTCGACGAGCGTGCCGTCGTGCAGCCGCCACAGGGTCTTGCGGGTGGTGTCGTCGTCGCACGAGATGTGCCGCACCACGGACATCAGATCGGGCAGCAGCTCTCCGGCCAGCTTCTCCCGCGAGGCGGCCGGGATGTCCGTCCACTCGGCGGGATCGTGCGCGTACCGCGCGAAGTAGTGGGTGGACAGCTGCTTGGCGCGGAAGGGCTTCTCGCCGATCGCGGCGACGGCCTCCTTCCGCTCGGCGGGCGTGAGGTCGGCCAGGTGCCGCGGCGGCTTCTTGGCTCCGCGGGGGGCGACGAAAGTGAGTTCTCCGGGCTTGGGCATGGTTCCCCCAGTGTCGCAGACGGAACGCGGTAACCAGGTTCCCGAGCCTCCGGTGGTGGTCGCCCGGGGCGGCCCGGGGCCGTCCGGGGTGGCCGCGGACGGCCCGGAGACGGACCCGGGCGGGGCTCGGAAGCGGGAAACGGCCGATCCGCCAACGGCCGATCCGGCTCGTTGGAGGTACCTCCGGACATCCGGCGCGAAGCCTGCGCAGACCCTGTGACCTGCGTGAAGACCCGGTGAAGAAGATGATCATGGAGGAACGGAGCCACGTAGCCTGCCCGAATGAAACTCACGTTCGGACGAAGAAACCGCCTCGCCCGGTTCGCACTCGGCGCGGCCGTGGCCGCCTCGGTCCTGCTTCCCGCCCAGCCCGCCCAGGCCGCCTCGGGTCTGGACCCGTTCACCGCGAACTTCAAGCTCACCCGCGTCGACGGGGACAAGACGGGCCTCATCGACTCCGCCGAGGCCGCCGGAGTCGCCAAGGCGTCCGTCACCGACGTCCTGGGCACCCGTACCGGACGTCCGGGGCTCTGCCACGCCACCGGACTGAACGGCGCCCTCAAGCCCGACGGGTTCTGCTGGGACGACGAGGACGACCGGTCCAACTACGCCGACGCCGGCGGCGGCTGGATGCCGCAGGGCTTCGCGGGTTCGCATGCCGCCACCGCCGACGGGCTGTATGCGGGCCGCTCCCTCACCGCCACCGCCTGGTACCACGGCACCTGGGTCAAGGACCGGAAGCCGGAGACCGTCGAGGACTACGCGCGGGTCACGATCACGGAGTCGGCCGGCGGCCAGGTCAAGTACGGGCACATCGCGCTCGTGGAGCCGGTCAACGGCAACTTCAAGCCCCTCGAGTACATCTCGCACTCGGACGGCGTCGCCTGGTACGGCAACCGGCTGTTCGTCGCCAACGGCGCGGAACTCCAGGTCTTCGACCTGACCCGCATGTGGCGCATGAACGACACCACGAGCGCCCTCACCCGCCTGAACGCGGGCAAGACCTCCGCCCGGTACCACCTCTGGGCGATGCCGCTCGTCGCCCGCTACAGCACCATCAGCACCGCCGCGGTCGACAACGCCTCCACGGCCTGGCTCAACAACAGCCCCCGCGCCTGCGGCCCGAGCCTCAACGGCGAGCTGTGCCTGAGCAGCCTCAGCGTCGACCGCTCCGGCGCGACGCCGGCCCTGGTCTCGGTGGAGAACCGCTCGGGCGCGGGCGCCCGCATCGTCCGCTGGCCCCTGTCGGCCCTCGGCACCGGCCTCCCCACCACGGTGGCCTCGGAGACCACGGGCTACTCCTCGCCCGTCTGGGGCATCCAGGGCACGGCCACGGACGGCACCAACTACTACATGAGCGGCACGTGCCCGACGTACTGGCCGGGCGGCACCGAGCTCTACTCCTGCATCCACGTGGCCAGGCCCGGCGAAGCGCCCCACGTCCTCACCCAGGCGCCGCAGCTGACCCAGGGCCTCTCCTGGGACCCCCTCGCCAAGCGGCTCTGGGGCGCCAACGAGGCGCTCGTGGACTCCAGCGGACCGCGCAGGGTCGTGTTCAACATCGAGCCCGACGCCGGCAAGCCCGTCGACGGCTGGAGCTGGCTCACCAACTTCCACCAGGCGGGCTCCGTCTGCGCGACACCCCAGGGCAACGGCACCGCCAACGGCACGCCGATCACGGTGTGGACCTGCACGGGAGCCGACGGCCAGCGCTGGAAGTACGAGAACGGCCTGATCGTCCACAAGGCGAGCGGCAAGTGCATCACCCCCGAGGCGAACGGCGCGAACACCAACGGCGCGCTCCTGACCCTGTGGACGTGCAACCCCTCCAGCGACGTCCAGCGGTTCTCCCCCTCGGCCGACGGCAGCGCCGTGAACGCCTACGGCAAGGCCATCACGCCGAAGGGCAACTCCTTCGGCAACGGCGTCTGGCTGACCCTGTGGACCCAGGGCAGCCCCACTCCTGACGTCCAGGACTGGGTGGTGAAGGGCTTCTAGCCCCGCACCCGCTCCCCGCACACCGCCAAGGGGCCGGCCCGCACCAGGACACTCGACCAACAGTGTCCGCACCGGGGCCGGCCCCTCCGTGATCACGACGCGCCTTTGGGGGAGACGCGCGCCCGCGGACCGGTTCGCCGCCTCAGGAGGCGGGGGCCCGGGGCTGGGTCCCGGGGGCCCTGGGCTGGGTCCGGGGGATGCGGTGGGTGAAGAAGAGCGCCACGACGGACGCGCCGGCCAGGATCGCGAGGGCCGCCTTCAGGCCGTCCAGGCGGGCGGCCTCGTTCGCCTCCAGGGCGGCCTCGGCGACCTCCTCGCTGGTGCCCGCCTCGTCGAGGGCGGCCGTCAGCTGGGCGTCCGAGAGGAACGGGACACCGCTCTGCAGCTCGACCACGGCCTGGCTCTTCACCTCGGCCGGCACGGCCGGGTTCCGCTCCACGGCGCCCAGGAACGACGAGGTGAGCGCCGCGATCATCAGGGAGCCCGCGAGCGCCGTGCCCATCGAGGAGCCGAGGTTGGTGACGGCGTTCTGGATGCCGCCGACCTCCGCGCTCTGCCGGTCCGGAACGGCGGACACCGTGACCGATCCGAGCTGGGAGGCCAGGGCCCCCATCCCGAAGCCGATCAGCAGCAGCGGGACGGTGACGATCTCGGCTCCGGCGTCCGCGTCCAGCGCGGCCATCAGGGCGACCGCACCGGCCAGGAGCGCCACCACCCCGGTCCGCACCACCCGCCGGGGCGAGACGTCGGGGAGGAAGCGCGGGATGAGGACCGCGGCGGCGAGCAGCGTCAGCGAGAGCGGCAGGATCCGGGCGCCCGTCTGCAGCGCGGACAGACCGAGGGCCACGGACAGATAGAGCGGGACGACGAAGAAGACGCCCATCTGCACGAGGTACTGGAAGAAGAACATCGTCAGACCGCCGGTGAGCTGCTTGTTCCGCAGCATGGCCGGGTCGACCAGCGGCTCCCTGCCCCGCTCGACGAGCCGGGCCTCCCAGCGGAGGAACAGGTACACCAGGAGCAGGCCCGCCATCATCAGCCACACGGTCAGCGACACCCCGAGCCATGCGGGCGCGTCGGCCTTCGGCCGGACCCAGCCCCATTCGTCCGAGCGCAGGACGCCGTAGACGAAGATCCCGAGCCCGGCGGCGGACAGGACGGCGCCGACGAGATCGATGCGCGGGTGTTCCTCCTCGCCGGCGTCGGCGATGCGGCGGGCGAACACCAGGATGACGAGCACGACCAGGACCTCGCCGGCGAAGACCCAGCGCCAGGAGAAGTACGTGGTGGCGACACCGCCGATGAGCGGTCCGAGCCCGATGGCCACGGCGCCCGCCGCCGCCACGATGCCGTACGCCGCGGCCCGCCCCTCGGTGGGGAAGTTGCCGGCCACGAGCGCCACGATCGACGGCAGGATGAGCGCCGCCCCGATGCCTTCGAGGAACGACCAGCCGAACAGCAGCACGGGGAGGTTCGGCGCGAGCGCGGTGGTCAGCGAGCCGCAGCCGTAGATCACACAGCCGATCATGAACGCGCGCCGGCGGCCGATCAGCACCCCGACCTTGCCCCCGGGGATCATGAACATCGCCATCACCAGCGTGTACGCGGTGATGGCGCCCTGGATCCCGGTCACCGTCGTGCCCACGTCCTCGGCCACGGTCGCGATCGCCACGTTCATGACGGAGCTGTCGAGGGCCATCAGGAACTGGCCCGCCGCGAGCGTCAGCAGGACGAGCCGCGCCCCCGCGGGTGCCCGGCCGGAGCCTGCTTGGGAAGTCATGACCGCATTGTCCCCATACGGGATGGTTTCGGCTCGGCGGCCGCCGCTGCCGGCAGCCCCCATGCGCAAGGCCAGGCGCAAGGCCAGGCGCAAGGCCATGCACAAGGGCCCGTCACCCCCGGAGGGTGACGGGCCCTTATGGCACACGCGTACGGATCAGGTCGAACCGACGAAGATCACGAACAGCAGCCACACGACCGGAGCCGTCGGCAGCAGCGAGTCCAGCCGGTCCATGATCCCGCCGTGCCCCGGCAGCAGGGTGCCCATGTCCTTGATGCCCAGGTCCCGCTTGATCATCGACTCGCCGAGGTCGCCGAGCGTCGCACTCGTCGCCACCGCGAGACCCAGCAGCAGACCCTGCCACCAGACACCGTCGTCGATCATGAACTGCATGCACAGCGCGCCCGCCGCCATCGCGAAGGTCACCGCCCCGAACAGCCCCTCACGGGTCTTGCCGGGACTGATCCTCGGTGCCAGCTTGTGCTTGCCGAAGCGCCAGCCGATCGCGTACGCACCCGTGTCGCTGACCACCGTGAGCACCAGGAACGTCAGCACCCGCTCCGGGCCGTCGTCGGCCGTCAGCATCAACGCCACGAACGTCGCCAGGAACGGCACGTAGAACGCCGCGAACACACCCGCCGTGACGTCCTTCAGATAGCCCTCGGGAGGCTCCGTCATCCGCCAGACGAGTACCGCGAGCGCCGTGAGCGCCATCGCCACCCAGGCGCCCTCGGGCCCCCGGACGTAGCCGGCGACGACCATCGCCGCACCGCCGACCGCGAGCGGCACCAGCGGAGCCTTGATGCCCTTGCGCTCCTGGAGGCGGGAGGTCAGCTCCCACAGCCCGACCACCACGGCGACCGCTATCACACCGACGAACGCCGGAGCCCAGACGTACAGCGAGGCGATGATGACGGCCCCGAGGCCGACCCCGACCCCTATGGCCGCGCCCAGATTGCGCCCCGCGCTCTTCTTCTGCCGTGGCGCCGGCGGCGCGGGCGGCGGAGGCGGGGTGGGGCTGGGCATGGGCTCCTGCGGGTGCTCGTGCGGCGTCTCGTCACGGAACAGGGGACCGCTCGGGTGAGCGGCCCCCCGGCCGTGACCGTCCTGGAATCCGCCGGCGGGAACGTCGGGCACGATGGGCATGGGCCGAGTCTGCGCCGCCTGCTGCCGATCGTATGCGGGACCCGCCGGGACGGGCCCCTGGTCGGGTCCCCCACGGCCGGAACCGGCCGGGGCCCCCCAGGAAGAGTCGTTCATCAGACCTCGAGCAGCTCGGCTTCCTTGTGCTTGAGCAGCTCGTCCACCTGCGAGACGTACTTCGCGGTGGTGTCGTCGAGCTCCTTCTCGGCGCGGCGGCCCTCGTCCTCGCCGACCTCGCCGTCCTTGACGAGCTTGTCGATGGTCTCCTTGGCCTTGCGGCGGACCGAGCGGATCGAGATCTTCGAGTCCTCGGCCTTGCCCTTGGCGACCTTGATGTACTCCCGGCGGCGCTCCTCCGTCAGCTCGGGGAACACCACCCGGATGATGTTGCCGTCGTTGCTCGGGTTGACGCCGAGGTCCGAGTCCCGGATCGCCTGCTCGATGTTGCGCAGCGCGCTCTTGTCGAACGGGGTCACCACGGCCATCCGCGGCTCCGGAACGGAGAAGGACGCCAGCTGGTTGATGGGGGTGATGGCACCGTAGTAGTCCGCCACGATCTTGTTGAACATCGCCGGGTGCGCACGGCCGGTGCGGATCGCGGCGAAGTCCTCCTTGGCGACCACGACGGCCTTCTCCATCTTCTCCTCGGCCTCGAGGAGGGTCTCTTCGATCACCACATGCTCCTGCGTGTCGTCGCGTTGTGTCCTGCACGGTGTACGACCGGCAGGGCTCTGTCCATCCCCTTGCGGGGCGGTTCCCCGGTTCGGGTCAGGCCCGGGTGCCCTGGTCGCTCACGAGCGTGCCGATCTTCTCACCCTTCACCGCGCGAGCGATATTGCCCTCGGTGAGCAGTTCGAAGACGAGGATCGGGAGGTTGTTGTCCCGGCACAGGGTGATGGCGGTGGCGTCGGCGACCTTGAGGTCGCGGGAGATCACCTCGCCGTACTCCAGTGCGTCGAACTTGACCGCGTCGGGGTTGGCCTTCGGGTCGGAGTCGTACACGCCGTCCACGCCGTTCTTGCCCATGAGGAGCGCCTCGGCGTCGATCTCCAGGGCGCGCTGGGCGGCGGTGGTGTCCGTGGAGAAGTACGGCATGCCCATGCCCGCACCGAAGATGACCACGCGGCCCTTCTCCAGGTGGCGCACGGCGCGCAGCGGGATGTACGGCTCGGCGACCTGGCCCATGGTGATGGCGGTCTGGACCCGGGAGTCGATGCCCTCCTTCTCCAGGAAGTCCTGGAGGGCGAGGCAGTTCATCACGGTGCCGAGCATGCCCATGTAGTCGGAGCGGGCCCGGTCCATGCCGCGCTGCTGGAGTTCGGCGCCACGGAAGAAGTTGCCTCCGCCGATCACGATCGCGATCTCCGCGCCGTCGCGGACGACGGCCGCGATCTCACGCGCGATGGCGTGCACGACGTCGGGGTCGACGCCCAGGCCGGTACCGCCGGAGAAGGCTTCTCCGGACAGCTTCAGCATGTAGCGGCCGGCCTTCTTGCCGTTGTTGTCGTCGCCCTGTACGGCGCCCTGGTTCATGGAGATCTCCTCGTGCACATACGAAGGAGGCCATTGCCTTGGGTCCTCGCGGTTTCCCGTACGGCAATGGCCTCCTCGTCAGATCTGCGGTCGTCCTGCGCGTGCGCGGACGACTGCCTCAGACCCTACCGGGGTCCGGTGTCCGTCGCGTTCGCGTACGGACTCAGATGCCGACCTTGATGCGGGTGAAGCGCTTCAGGGTGACACCGGCCTCGTCCAGGATCTGCTGGACGGACTTCTTGTTGTCAAGGGCGTACGGCTGACCGAGCAGCGTCGCGTCCTTGAAGAAGCCGTTCACGCGACCCTCGACGATCTTCGGGAGCGCGGCCTCGGGCTTGCCCTCGGCGCGGGTGGTCTCCTCGGCGACGCGACGCTCGGTCTCGACGACCTCGGCCGGAACGTCCTCACGGGTGAGGTACTTCGGCGCGAAGGCGGCGATGTGCTGGGCGACACCCTTGGCGACGGCGGCGTCGGCCTTGTCGAACTCGACGAGGACACCGATCTGCGGCGGGAGGTCCGGCATCGTGCGGTGCATGTACGCGAAGACGAAGCCGTCGGCGTACTGCGCGAAGCGGTCCAGGACGATCTTCTCGCCGAGGTTGGCGTTGGCCTCGTCGACGAACGCCTGCACGGTCTTGCCGGCCTCGATCTCGGAGGCGAGCAGCGCCTCGATGTCGGCCGGGGCGGTCGCGGCGACGTGCGCGGCCAGCTGGTTGGCGACGGCCTGGAACTTGTCACCCTTGGCGACGAAGTCCGTCTCGCACTTCAGCTCGACGAGGACGCCGGAGGTGTTGTCGTCGGCGATGAGGGAGACCACGGCGCCGTTCTCGGCGGAGCGGCCCTCGCGCTTGGCGACACCCTTCTGGCCCTTGATGCGCAGGGCCTCGACGGCCTTGTCGACGTTGCCGTCGGCCTCGTCGAGGGCCTTCTTGCAGTCCATCATGCCGGCGCCGGTGAGCTCGCGGAGCTTCTTGACGTCAGCGGCGGTGTAGTTCGCCATGAGTCTGTTTCTCTCTCGAAGTCTGAAAGATCGGGCGGGTCCACGGGTGGACGGCGGGGGCTTCGTGGGCCCCCGCCGTCGTCACCCGAAGGTCCTGAAGGGTCAGGCCTGCTCGGCGTCCGCGGCCGGAGCCTCGGCGGCAGCCTCGGCGGCGACCTCGGCCGGGGCGTCGGCGGCCTCGGCGTCGGCGACCTTCTCGGTCTCGGCGGAGGTCTGGACCTCGGCGTCGTCGGCCTTCTTCTCACCCTCGAGCAGGTCGCGCTCCCACTCGGCGAGGGGCTCGCCGGCGGCCTTCTCGCCCGGCTTCGAGTCGCCGGTCGCGGCGCCGGAGCGGGCGATGAGGCCCTCGGCGACGGCGTCGGCGATCACGCGGGTGAGCAGGGTGACGGAGCGGATCGCGTCGTCGTTGCCCGGGATCTTGTAGTCGACCTCGTCGGGGTCGCAGTTGGTGTCGAGGATCGCGACGACCGGGATGTGGAGCTTGCGCGCCTCACCGACGGCGATGTGCTCCTTCTTGGTGTCGACGATCCAGACGGCGCTGGGCACCTTCTGCATCTCGCGGATACCACCAAGGGTCTTCTCCAGCTTGGCCTTCTCGCGGGAGAGGACCAGGAGCTCCTTCTTGGTGAGGCCGGAGGCGGCCACATCCTCGAAGTCGATCTGCTCGAGCTCCTTGAGGCGCTGCAGACGCTTGTAGACGGTGGAGAAGTTGGTGAGCATGCCACCGAGCCAACGCTGGTTGACGTACGGCATGCCGACACGCGTCGCCTGCTCGGCGATGGCCTCCTGGGCCTGCTTCTTCGTACCGACGAACATGATGGAGCCGCCGTGCGCGACGGTCTCCTTGACGAACTCGTAGGCGCGGTCGATGTACGACAGCGACTGGAGCAGGTCGATGATGTAGATGCCGTTGCGCTCGGTGAAGATGAAGCGCTTCATCTTCGGGTTCCAGCGACGGGTCTGGTGACCGAAGTGGACGCCGCTCTCCAGCAGCTCCCGCATCGTGACGACGGCCATGGCCGTATCTCCTTGGGTTTCTCGGTTATGTTCCTGACGCCCCGACGCGCCATGCCCGCGAGGGACCGAAAGGCGCTGCCACGGCCGGTGAGGGTAGTGGCGGGGCGTGCGAAGTCGACCCGGTGACCCGGGTCGCCATAGGAAGTGTACGGGACCCCGGGAGCAGCGGGTGACGGCGCTGTCCACAACCGGCGGGCGGTCCACAGACACCGTCCGTGACCCCTGCGCACCGGACCTGCGGGGGAGCGTTCTCCCATGCACCTCACGGCACTGATCCTGACCCTCGGCCTCCTGTGGCCGGTGGGCCCGCCGCTCCCGGAGATCCTCCGCGGCTGGCAGCCACCGCCGGGGCCCTACGCGGCCGGCCATCGCGGCGTCGACCTGGCCGCCCCGCCGGAGACCCTCGTCGTGGCCCCGGTCGCGGGGACGGTCACCTTCGCGGGCCCGGTCGGCGGGCGCGGAGTCCTCACCCTCACCCTGCCGCACTCGGGCGCACCCCCGCTGCGGACCACCTTCTCCCCGGTGACTCCGCTGGTGAGGACCGGCACGCGGGTCGCGGCCGGCACCCCGGTCGCCCGGGTCGCCCCCGGCACGCACTGCCCGGAGAGCTGCCTCCACTGGGGTCTCCTCAGAGGCGACCGGTACCTGAACCCGCTGCTCCTGACCCCCCGCGCCCCGTCGCGCCTGCTGCCGGTCGGCGGGTGACCGGGACGGTCGGGGTGACCGGCCGGTCGAATGTTCGGTTGCTCGGAGCCGGGTGCCGTGCGCGGGCGGTCAGGCCTGGGTGCCGTTGACCCCGTGGAGGGCCATCGTCACCGCCGCCTCGGCGATCTCCTCGGGGTTCTCGGCCGCGCCGAGCTCGACGCGGCGGACCGCGGCGTCGACGACGCCCTGGAGGAGCATCGCGCCCAGGCGGGGCTGGGGCTGCCCCAGGGCCGCGAGCGCTTCGACGATCATGGCGACGAGTCCGCCGTGTGCCGCGCGGATCTTCTCCCGGGCGCCGTCGTCGAGCTCGCTCGCCGAGATGGCGACGACCGCGCGGTGCCGGCGGTCGCCGACGAGCTCCAGCTGCTTGCGGACATAGGCCTCGACCTTGCCCTGCGGGGTGTCCGCGCCGTCCATGGCGACCTCTACCTCGGCCGCCCAGACGGGGAAGTCGACCGCGCACAGCTCTTCGACGACGGCCGCGCGCGATCGGAAGTACTCGTACACCGAGGAACGGGCGAGGCCCGTGCGCTCGGCGAGTGCGGGGAAGGTCAGCGCCTCCGTACCGCCCTCGGACAGCAGGGCACGCGCGGCGTCCAGGAGGGCGCCACGCTGCATCGTCCGGTGCTCGGCCACCGAGGCCGCTCGAATCCTGGGCACGGCTCCACTGTACGACCGGCTCGTGCCGGGTCAGCGTCCGACGTCGGCCAGCTTGGCCCGGAGCTGGAGGACGGACTTGGTGTGGATCTGGCTGACGCGGCTCTCGGTGACGCCGAGGACGTGGCCGATCTCGGCGAGGGTGAGGCCCTCGTAGTAGTAGAGCGTGACGACGGTCTTCTCCCGCTCGGGGAGGGTGTTGATGGCGCGGGCGAGCAGCCGGCGCAGCTCGCGGTCCTCGGCGACCTCGACGGGGTTGTCGGCGGCGGTGTCCTCGAGGGTGTCCATCAGGGAGAGCCGGTCGCCGCCCTCGCCGCCGACGTGCAGCAGCTCTTCGAGGGCGACGACGTTCGCCAGGGACAACTGGCTGAAAACCGCGTGCAGTTCCTCGAGCGTGACGTCCATCTCCGCGGCGACCTCGGTCTCGGAGGGGGTGCGCCGGAGCTGGGCTTCGAGGGTGGCGTACGCGCGCTCGACGTTGCGGGCCTTCTGGCGGACGGAGCGCGGGATCCAGTCGAGGGCGCGGAGCTCGTCGATCATGGCACCGCGGATGCGGGTGATGGCATACGTCTCGAACTTGATCGCGCGCTCGACGTCGAACTTCTCGATGGCGTCGATGAGGCCGAAGACGCCGGAGGAGACGAAGTCGGCCTGTTCCACGTTGGACGGCAGCCCGACGCTGACTCGTCCCGCGACGTACTTGACGAGGGGCGAGTAGTGCAGGATCAGCTGTTCCCGCAGCCGCTCGTCGCCCGTGTCCTTGTACGACCGCCACAGTTCGTCGAGGGAGGTCGGTGCGGGTGGTCGCACGGTGCACCGGGCTGCTGGGGGCACCGCAGCGCGGTCAGACCCGGAGGTGTGCTGGGGCATGCGTTGCCTTGAGCCGTTCTGCTGTCGGGTGTGTCGGTGCGGGTGTCATGGACGGAATTCTGGTGAGCGTAGCGTGAGTGCGCGGTCGCGGTGCGCGAACATCGGCGGATCGCGCCGCTCCGGGTGGACGCCGTCGGCCACATCTTCGAACCCGGGCCGTGGCGCGTGTCGGCCCCTCGGGTGCGGCCGAGAGAACTCGATTGTTCATCGCCATCACCCTTTCACCCGAATGCTCCAGGTCAAGTACCGCCTCGCCGCGCGTTCGACGCGGGAGTCGTCGCGTTCGTCAACTGCCAGCCCTCTCCGTGCCGTTCGACGAAGCCGAGCGAGTGGAGTTCGTACAGCCTGGCGAGGGTGTCGTCGGGGGTGGTTCCGGCGCGACGGGCGATGACGGTGGCGGGGGTGGGGCCGCGGGCCGGGACGGCTTCGAGGATGTGCGCCGCGGCCGGGGCGAGGAGGTCGCGCGGGAGGACGGGCCCCCGGCGCGCCGGGGCGAGCTGGCCCATGTCGCCGACGAGTTCGACGATCTCGTCGGCGTCGGTGACGAGGGCGGCGTCGCCGCGGAGGAGTTCATGGACGCCGGCGGAGAGTGCGCTGGTCACGGGGCCGGGGACGCCCATGGTGTGACGGCCGAGGCGGGCGGCGGCGCGGGCGGTGACGAGCGAACCGCTGCGGTGTCGGGCCTCGATCACCACGGTGCCCCGGGTGAGGGCGGCGATGACCCGGTTGCGGAGGATGAAGCGGCTGGGGGTGGGGTGACTGTCGGGCGGCAACTCCCCCACGACCAGGCCTTGTTCGGCGATGCGCCGGATGAGCTGGTCATGACCGCGGGGGTACGGGGTGTCGACGCCGCAGGCGAGGACGGCGACGGTGGCGCCGCCCGCTGCCAGTGCGCCGCGGTGGGCGGCGCCGTCGATGCCGTAGGCGGCCCCGGAGACGACGACCCAGCCTTGGCGGGCGAGGCCGGTGGCGAGGTCGGCGGCGGTGTGGGCGCCGTACGGGGTACAGGCCCGGGCGCCGACGAGCGCGACGGAGCGGAGGGCCCAGGTGCGCAGGTCGGCGGGGCCCCGGACCCAGAGGCCGAGGGGGCGGGCGTCCGCGAGGTCGTCGAGCTGGCGGGGCCATTCGGTGTCGCCGGGGACGAGGAAGCGTCCGCCGAGGTCGTGGATGGCGGCGAGGTCGCGGCCGGGATCGGCGGCGGCGGCGCGCAGTCGCCAGGAGGCTACGCGTTTCGCTCCGGTACCGGGGAAGGGGTCGGCGTCACCGTCCCCCCGGGGAGCGCGGCGAGCGGGCGTGGTGCCGAGGAGCCGGTCGAGGAAGCCGATGGCTCCGTAGCGGTGGAGCCAGCGGCCCGCGTGTTCGTCACCGGGTTCGACGGCGCGGCTGAGCGCGGCCCGTGCCCGTCGCTCGTCCATGGACGCGGAGCCCGGGGTGCCGGGGCCGGGGCGGGGGCCGGGGATGTTCATGCGCGGTCCCCCGCTTCGACGGGCACGCCGCGGGCGATGCCGGTGCGCAGTTCGAGGGCGAGGGCGATGTCCTCGCTGTCGGGGCGGTCGTGTCCTGCGAGGTCGGCGACGGTCCAGGCGACCCGGAGGACCCGGTCGAGGCCGCGGGCGGTGAGGAGTCCGCGTTCGATGTCGCGTTCGGCGGTGGCGAGGGCTCCGGGGGCGGCGAGGTAGCGGGTGCGGAGTTCGTGCCCGGGGATCTCGCTGTTGACGTTCCAGGGGGTGTCGGCGAGGCGGGCGGCGGCACGGTCGCGGGCTTCGCGGACGCGTGCCGCGACGGCCTCGGTGGTCTCGCTGCGGCCTCCCCGGCCGAGGAGGTCGGAGCGGGTGACGGGTTCGACCTCGACCCGGAGGTCGACACGGTCGAGGAGGGGTCCGGAGAGACGTGCCTGGTAGCGGCGGACGAGCGCGGCGGGGCACTCGCAGCCCGCGCCGTGCAGGGTGTGGCGTCCGCAGGGGCAGGGGTTGGCGGCGAGGGCGAGGAGAAAGCGGGCGGGGAGGCGGACGACTCCGGCGGCGCGGGCGATGACGACGTGCCCGGATTCGAGGGGTTGGCGGAGGGCGTCGAGGGCCTTTCCCGAGAACTCCGGGGCCTCGTCCAGGAAGAGGATGCCCCGGTGGGCGAGGGAGACCGCGCCCGGCCTGGGAAGGCCGTTTCCGCCGCCGACGAGGGACTGCATGGTGGCGGAGTGATGGGGCGCGCAGTAGGGGGCGCGACGGACCAGGGGCTCGCCGGGCGGGAGGATGCCGGCGACCGAGTGGACGGCGGTGACTTCGAGGGATTCCTGCCGGGTGAGCGGCGGGAGGATGCCGGGGAGGCGCTCGGCCAGCATGGTCTTCCCGGCGCCGGGCGGTCCGGAGAGCAGGAGGTGGTGGCTGCCCGCGGCGGCGACTTCGAGGGCGCGGCGGGCCCGGTGCTGGCCGGCGACGTCGGCGAGGTCGGGGCCTTCGGAGGGGTCGGTGTGGTCGGCGGCGAGCCCGGTGCCGAGGCCGGCGCCGGGCACGAGGAGGCCGGCGAGCATCGCGTCGGGCCGTCCGGCCTCGGTGCGCTCCTCCTCCGGGACGGGTTCGTCGGTGAGGACGGCGATGAGCTGGCGGAGGCTGCGGACGCCGAGGACGGACACCCCGGGGACGAGGGAGGCCTCGCCCGCGGTCTGTTCGGGGACGACGACCTGGCGGTACCCGGCGTCGGCGGCGGCGAGGACGGCGGGCAGGATGCCGCGGACCGGCCGGACGCGTCCGTCGAGGCCGAGTTCGCCGATGAGGACGAGGTCGGCGATGGCCCGCGGGTCGATGCGCTCGGCGGCGCCCAACACGGCCGCCGCCACGGCGAGATCGAAGCCCGATCCGCCCTTCGGTACGGATGCGGGGCTGAGTCCGACGGTGAGCTTCTTCTGGGGCCATTCGGCGCCGGAGTTGACGACGGCGGCGCGGACCCGGTCGCGGCTCTCGGTGAGGCTCTTGTCGGGGAGGCCGACGAGGGTGAACGCGGCGACGCCGGGTTCGAGGTCGGCCTGGACCTCGACGACGACGCCTTCGACACCGACGAGGGCGACGGAGCAGGTGCGGGCGAATCCCATCTCAGGCCACCCCCCGGGCGTGGGTGAGGAGCGGGGCGCCGCGGCGGGGCAGGACGATGCCGACGAGGTCGATGCGGACGCCGCCGAGGGGGGCCGGGACGCCGTTGCGGTCGAGCCAGCAGGCGGCGAGCCGCCGGAGCCGGTCCGCCTTGCGGGGTGTGACGGCGGCCATCGGGTGTTCGTACGCGCCGTCGCGCCGGGTCTTCACCTCGCAGATGACGAGGGTGTCGCCGTGGCGGGCGACGATGTCGATCTCGCCGGTCCGGCCGCAGCGCCAGTTGCGGGCGAGGATGTGCATGCCGGTCGCGGTGAGCAGGCGGGTGGCCAGCTCTTCTCCGTACCGTCCGAGTGCTTGGGTCCTGTTCATGCGGTACCACCTCCGTCACCGACTGTGACGGAGGTGGTGGGATCGCGTGCGGCACTGTGGACGGCCGGGTGCCTGTGGAGAACCTGCTCACCCTTGCGGGCGAGGGCGGGAGGGGCCGGGCGAAGTCGGGGGCGGTCCGGTGAACTCGGCCGGGGCGGGGCGCGGTCGGTTCAGCTGCCGGGAAGTTCGAGGTCGCTCTTGTTGAGCTCCTCGATGTTCACGTCCTTGAAGGTGAGGACACGGACCTGCTTGACGAACCTGGCCGGTCTGTACATGTCCCAGACCCAGGCATCGGCCATGCTGACCTCGAAGAAGACCTCGCCCTGGACCGAGTGCACCTGCATCTCGTAGTCGTTGGTGAGGTAGAAGCGCCGCTCGGTCTCGATCACGTATTTGAACAGCCCGACGACATCGCGGTACTCCCGGTAGAGCTTCAGCTCCATCTCGGTCTCGTACTTCTCGAGGTCCTCGGCGCTCATGGCATGTTCCCCTTCAGCCGTGCGTCCCCCTATTGTGCGCCAGGCGGACGCGCCCCTAAACGATTTCCGGGGCGAGAACCACCGGTGCACGCGGAGGTCCCTCGTCGAGCAGCGTGCGCAGCAGCTCGGCGAGTCTGGTCGGGTACACCGTCTCACGGGCCGCCGACAGTTCGGCGGAGGTCCACCATCTGAGGCCCGCGAGGCTGCGGTTCTCCAGCTCGGTGAGGGCCTGGGGCCGGGGCGCGGCCTCGGTCCTCCGGGTGCGGGCGAGGTAGTACCACTCGTCCTGGTCCCAGCGGCGCCCGTCGAAGGGGAACGAGCAGTACCGCGTCCAGAGCACGGGCCCGAGGTCGATCTCGGTGATGCCGGTCTCCTCGGCGAGCTCGCGCAGGGCCGCCTCCTGCCGGGTCTCGTCGCCCTCCAGGCCGCCCCCGGGCGTGAACCACCAGGTCTGCTCGGGGTGGTCGGGCTCGTACCCGTGCATGAGAAGGATGCGGTCGTCGGCGTCGAGCAGGACGACCCGCGCGACCCGCCGGACCTCCCCCTGCGGACCGGCACCCGACGCGACCCCCGACCCGGTACCCGGACCGGCACCCGGCCCCCGCGTCTGCCGTGCGTCGGAGTCCGTCATGTACCCACCTTCTCCCGCGCCCCGGGAGCCGTGCCCGCCGGTCGGCGCTTCGTCAGCCGGCCCACCCGTCGTACCACCGGCCCGTACGCTCCGCCGGCGAGGACCAGCGCGGCTCCGGCCGCGATCGCGCCCAGGAGGGGCATGACGGGCCCGGGCTCCGAGATCCCGCCGGGAAGGCCGGCGAAGCCCGTGGGGCGGTCCAGGAGGCCCTTGGCGGGCCAGACCACGGCGTCGACCCTGGCGACCACGGAGGAGCGGGGCACGGAGCCCTGTCCGGCCTCCTCCATGTGCGTACGGGAGTCGAGCGAGGTGTGCCGGTCGTCGCCGAGGAGGAAGAGGTTGGCGGGCGGGACGGTGACGGAGAACTCGGTCCCTGAGGCGACGATCCGGCCACCCGGTCCGGGCCTCAGATAGGGCTCGTCGACGGGCCGGCCGTTGACGGTGAGGCGGCCGTCCGCGTCGCAGCAGGCGACGGTGTCGCCGCCGACCGCGGCGACCCGCTTGACCATGGGCGTGTTCCCCCAGAGGGGGTCGGTGAAGACGACGACGTCCCCGTGCTTCACCTCGTCGCCGTCGATGCGCTGGGCGAGGATCTTGGATCCGACGTCGAGGGTGGGGGTCATGGAGTCGCTGGGGACGGAGTACGGCTGGTAGAGCAGGGCTCCCCAGACGAAGCCGCCGAGGAAGAGCACACAGCCGACGGCCACGGCCAGCCCCGACAGCGTGCTGCCGAGGCGGCCGTGGCCGCCCTTGGTCCGTATGTTTCCGCTCATGTGCGCACCCCGTAGGTCTGTCGGCGGACCGTTGGTCTGTCGACGGTCCGGGACGGCACCCTACCCGCGGGTCGCTACTCGGCGGTATGCCGTGCGGCAGCCTTCTTCCGGCGCCACAGGACCAGCGGGAGCGCTCCGGCGAGACCGGCCGCGCCGAGGGGTGCGGCGCTCAGGGCCTTGTTGAGCGCGGGGTTGTCGAAGATGTCGGGCACCGGGAGGGTGGCCCAGCGGGTGACGGGCCAGGCGATCACGACCGCACGGCCCACGACCTCGTCGTTGGAGACCGTGCCGCCCCCGGGGAGCTGCTGGTGGAAGCGGGAGTCGAGGGAGTTCTGGCGGTTGTCGCCCATGACCCAGATGCGGTTCTCGGGCACCTTGATCGGGCCGAAGGAGTCCTGGCAGGGGACGGAGCCGGGGTAGAGGTACGAGGTCTCGTCCAGCGGCACGCCGTTGAGGACGACCTTGCCGCCCTCCTTGCAGGACACGGTGTCGCCGCCGACGGCGATGACCCGCTTGATGAGGTCCTTCTCCTCGGCGGACGGCATGAGGCCGATGAAGCTGAGGAACTTCTGCACCACGTTGGGCGTGGGCGTCTCCTGGCCCTCGAGCCAGCCGCCCGGGTCGTGGAAGACGACGACCTCGCCGCGCTCGGGCTCGGAACCGAACCAGGGGGTCAGCTTGTCGACGAGCACCCGGTCGCCCCGCTGGAGGGTGTTCATCATCGATTCCGAGGGGATCGAGAACGCCTGCACCAGGAAGGTCTTGATCAGCAGGGCGAGGACGAGCGCGATGCCGACGAGAAGGGGTAGTTCCTTCCAGAAGGAACGCGGCTTCCTGGGGCGGCCGGAGCCGTCCGCCGTCTCGTCACCGTCGTCCGGCGTCCCGCCGTCCGGTGCCCCGCCGCCCGGCGGCTGCGCCTGCCCGTCATCCGTCACGTCGTCACCCGTCGTGTCATCGCCGAAGGCCCCGCCGGCCCTCTTGTCGGGCTCATCGTGTCCGGATCGTGCGCCGACGGCCAAATCCCCCACATCCACTCCTCAGTCCGTGCGATCGCCTGCCCCGGAACAGGGACAGGCCCACCACTCCCATAACGAGCAGAAGTTCCGCAGGGGTCGGGAGCCCGGGGAATCCGTTGAGATTCCGCTGGGACACACTATGCGACGGACCGAGCGCGGTCGCGGAACTCGCACGGGCGTCCGGTACGGCGGCGAAGGTCCCGCGTTCCTCCAGGCCCCGCCAGTGCGCGACGGGCCAGGCGATCACCACGGCGCGGCCCACGACCTGCTCCTCGGAGACGGTGCCGTGGTCCTTCTCGTCGAGGTGGAAGCGGGAGTCGGCCGAGTCGGAGCGGTGGTCGCCGAGGACGAAGATCCGGCCCTGCGGGACCTTCACCTCGAAGGGGATGGTCGACGGCTCGTTGCCCGGGTGCAGGTACGGCTCGTCCAGCGGTACGCCGTTGACGGTGATCCGCCCGTCCTTGCCGCAGCAGCGGACGGTGTCGCCCCCGACGGCGACGACCCGCTTGATGAGGTCGCGGTCGTCGGCGGAGGGCAGCAGCCCGATGAAGGTGAGGGCCTGCTTGGCCTGCTTGATGCCGACCGGGTCGTCGGCGGGCGGCGCGGCCTCCTGCTGGAGCCAGTTGCCGGGGTCCTTGAAGACGACGACGTCGCCGCGCTGCGGACGGGAGCCGAACCAGGGCGTGAGCTTGTCGACGAGGACCCGGTCGGAGATGCGGATCGTCTGTTCCATGGAGCCCGAGGGAATGACGAACGCCTGGACCAGGAAGGTCTTCAGGACGAGCGCGATGAGGACGGCCACCGTGATCAGGATGGGGATCTCACGGATCGCGGAGCGCTGCCTGCGCCGCTTGACCTTGCGGGCGAGCCTGCGCCGCTCGGCCCGGCCCGGCAGCGAAGGGGCCGGTTCGGGTCCCTGGTCGGCGGCGCGACCGCCGCCCGGCGGTCGGCCCCGGCTACCCATGGGGTGCCGTCCCGTGTCCGCCGGCCGGAGCGGCGGGTACGGCGTCGAAGGCGTCGGTCCCCTGGACCGTGGACCAGCGGCCGAAGGGCCAGGCGATCCAGTCGGCGCGGCCGACGACCCTGTCGACGGGGACCATGCCGCCGCCGGGGCTGCCGAGGTGGTCGCGGGAGTCGCTCGACTGGCTGCGGTGGTCGCCCATGACCCAGAGCCTGTCCTGCGGGACGACGATGTCGAAGGGCACGCTGGACGGCTGGTCGCCGAGCAGTACGTAACGCTCCTCGACGGGGACGCCGTTGACGGTGAGGCGGCCGTCCTTGTCGCAGCAGACGACCCGGTCGCCGCCGATGCCGACGACCCGCTTCACGAAGTCGGTCTCGTCGGGTTCGGCGAGGCCGAGGGCGGCCGCCCCGTCCTGCAGGAGACCGGTGACGGGATTGCCCCCGGGCTGCTCCCGTACGAAGGATCCGGTGCCGTCGAAGACGACGACGTCGCCCCGGCCCGGCTCGCTGCCGAAACGGTACGCCAGCTTGTTGACCAGGATCCGGTCGCCGACCTGGAGGGTCGGTTCCATGGAGCGGCTGGGGATCAGGAAGGGCTGCATCACGAAGTGGCTCAGGAGCAGCAGGAAGGTCACGCAGGCGGCGCCCACGAAGGCCGTGCGCCGCCAGGAGGAGGTGCTCCTCGCACTCCCGGCGTCTGCCGCCGCGGCGGCCGCGTCCCCCGTGTCCCGCGCGTCGTTCGTGTCCTCGGAAACGCGCGCGGAGCGCGACCCGTCCTCCGTACCGGAAGAGGGGTCGCGCTCCGTGTGCTGTGCTTCGGTGTCCATCGCTGGCAGAGCCTATCCGGACTGCCTGTGCGAGGGCTCGGAAGCGTCGAGCGTGCCGGGAGCCTGAGCTCAGCGGTCGCGCTTCTCCTTGATCTTGGCAGCCTTGCCGCGCAGCTCACGCAGGTAGTAGAGCTTGGCGCGACGGACGTCACCGCGGGTCACGAGCTCGATCTTCTCGAAGATCGGGCTGTTCACCGGGAAGGTGCGCTCGACGCCGACGGAGAACGAGACCTTGCGGACCGTGAAGGTCTCGCTGACGCCCGAACCCTGGCGACGGATGACGACGCCCTTGAACTGCTGGATACGCGAGCGGCTGCCTTCGATGACGCGCACGTGGACGTTCACGGTGTCGCCGGGGCGGAAGGCGGGGAGGTCGGAGCGGAGCGAACCCGCGTTGACCTGGTCGAGCAGGGAGGCCATGGAGGTCTCTTTCCTCGCTGATGCCACAGGTCATCAGCGGTACGTTCGAAGTGATTCGGAAGATCGTCCGCTCCTGGCGGCGTCGTTCCCCCTGTGGCAGGGGCGCGCGCCGGACGGACGACAGCGGCCTATTCTTCCACGTCGTCTAGCTTGCGCCAAAATCGGCCGCCGGGCTCGGGCGCCCAGCCCATCATCGAGAGGATCTCGCGGTCCTTCTTGTCGAAGGCCGCCGGGTCGCAGCGCTCGATGAGGTCGGGCCGGTGGGCGGCGGTGCGGCGGAAGGCCTCGTCGCGCCGCCAGCGGGCGATCTTGCCGTGGTGCCCGCTGAGCAGGACGTCGGGGATGCCCCGGCCGCGCCACTCGGGGGGCTTGGTGTAGACGGGGCCTTCGAGGAGGTTGGCCATGGCGCCGGGGGCGAAGGAGTCGTCCCGGTGGGACTCGGCGTTGCCGAGGACGCCGGGCAGGAGGCGGGCGACGGCCTCGGTGACGACGAGGACGGCCGCCTCGCCGCCGGCCAGGACGTAGTCGCCGATGGAGACCTCGTAGACGGGCATCCGGGTCGCGTACTCGTCCATGACGCGGCGGTCGATGCCCTCGTAGCGGGCCGGGGTGAAGATCAGCCAGGGCCGCTCGGAGAGCTCGACGGCGAGCTCCTGGGTGAAGGGCCGGCCGCTGGGGGTCGGGACCACGATGACGGGGCCGTGGGCGCCGCTCTCGTAGCCGTCGGCGAGCGTCTGGTCGAGCGCGTCGCCCCAGGGGTCGGTCTTCATGACCATGCCGGGGCCGCCGCCGTACGGGGTGTCGTCGACGGTGTTGTGCCGGTCGTACGTCCAGTCCCGCAGGTCGTGGACGTGGACGTCGAGCTGTCCGCGCGCGCGGGCCTTGCCGACGAGGGAGACGTTCAGCGGTTCGAGGTACTCGGGGAAGATCGTGACGACGTCGAGCCTCATGCCTGGGCCTCACCGGACGCGTCGTCGGACTTCTCGCCGGAGCAGCCGGACTCCTCATCCTCAGCGGGCTTCTCGCCGGACTCTTCATCGGACGCGTCGTCGGACTCGTCGCGGGAGGAGACGATCTCGGCGCGGTCGTCGATCAGGCCGGGCGGCGGGTCGATGACTGCCCGCTGCTCCTCCAGGTCGATCTCGGTGACGATCGACTCGACGAACGGGATCATCAGCTCGGTGCCGTCGGGACGCTCGACGATGAAGAGGTCCTGGGACGGCAGGTGGGAGATCTCGGTGATGCGGCCGATCTCGGTGCCGTCGGCGAGCACCACGTCCAGGTCCATGAGCTGGTGGTCGTAGTACTCGTCCTCCTCCTCGGGCATCTCCGTGGGGTCGACCTCGGCGATGAGGAGGATGTTGCGCAGGGCCTCGGCGGCGTTGCGGTCGCGGACGCCCTCGAAACGCAGCAACAGCCGGCCGCTGTGCACCCGGCCGGTCTCGATGGTCAGCGGCCCGGCGGAGGCCGGGTCGGTGCGCAGTACGGCACCGGGGCCGAGCCTGAGTTCGGGCTCGTCCGTGCGTACCTCGACGGTGACCTCGCCCTTGATCCCGTGGGCGCGGCCGATCCGCGCGACTACCAACTGCACTGCTCCACACTCTCCTGTCACACAGCTCGTACGACGCGAACGACAACGGGCCGGGGTGGGCTCGTAAGCCCTCCCCGGCCCGTGCCGGCACAACTAAGGTGATGCTGCCGGCCTGCTCAGCGGACCTGGTCCACGTCGACGAGGTCGACCCGGATGCCACGGCCGCCGATGGCGCCCACGACGGTACGCAGCGCGCGTGCGGTGCGGCCGTTGCGGCCGATCACCTTGCCGAGGTCGTCCGGGTGGACCCGGACCTCCAGCACGCGACCGCGGCGCAGGGTGCGCGAGGCGACCTGCACGTCGTCGGGGTTGTCGACGATGCCCTTCACGAGGTGCTCGAGAGCCTCCTCGAGCATGATCAGGCCTCGGTCGACTCGGTGGACGCGGCCTCGGCCTCGTCCGCCTTCTTGTCGGCCTTCTTGGCCTTCGGGGTGATGGCCTCACCCTTGGCCTCGTCGCCCTCGAGGGCCTTCGCGAACTCGTCGAACGAGGCGCGCTTGGCCTCCTTCGTCGCGGGGACGAGCAGGGCCTTCTCGGGGGCCGGGAGGCCCTTGGCCTTCTGCCAGTCGCCCGTGAGCTTCAGGATGGCGAGAACCGGCTCGGTCGGCTGGGCGCCGACGGACAGCCAGTACTGCGCACGCTCGGAGTCGACCTCGATACGCGACGGGTTGTACGTCGGGTGGTAGAGGCCGATCTCCTCGATCGCGCGACCGTCCCGACGGGTGCGGGAGTCGGCGACGACGATGCGGTAGTGGGGCTGGCGGATCTTGCCGAGGCGCTTGAGCTTGATCTTGACTGCCACTGGAGTGGTGTCTCCTGGTCTTGACGTGGTTGGGCACTTTGAGATGCCACGTGGGGTTGCGGTACTCGGATGCCCGATGGACGCGTCAGCCGGAGGAGAGAGGGGTCCTGTGCGACTGTCGAGTACAGCTAGCCATTGTGCCACACACCGCGAGGTCAGCTCGCGGCGCCCACCGCCTCCGGGATACGGAAGGGCTTGCCGCAGCCGCCGCAGACGATCGGGGCCTGGGCGAGCACCGAGGGCACCACGCGCACATTGCGTCCGCAGTCGCAGACGGCCTTGACGCGGACACCGCCGCCCGAGGAGCCGTGCCGGGCGGCCGGTCCGCGGAAGGAGCGCTTGGTGTCGGCAGCCGTGGCGACCGTGTGGGCCTTGAGGGCGCGCTGGAGCCGCTCGATGGTGGGGCGGTAGCGCCGCCTCGCCTCGGGGTTGAGCGTGACCAGGGAGAAGCCGCTGCTGGCGTGCGGCTCCTCGGGGTGGTCGAGGCCCATCTCCTCGGCGATCGCGAGGAATCTGCGGTTGTGATAGCGGCCGGCGCGGGAGGTGTCGCGGACACCCCGGGCGGCGGCGATGCCGTGGACTGCCTCGTGGAGCAGTCGTTCGAAGGAGAGCTCGGCGCCGCAGGCGGACGAGGACTCTCCGATCAGGGACTCGGGCGCGGCAAGATCGGGCAGCTCGGGGTGGTGCCGCTGAATGTCGGCCCACGCCTGTGCCAGCTCTGCGGCGAGAACAGGTGGTGTCGTGCTCACGTCGCGTACAACGAGCCGAAGCGCCCCCGGGTTCCATTCCGGGGCATCCCAAATATTTTGCACGTACCCGTCAGTTGCCGTTGATGTGTCGTGACGAGGGCCAGTGCGCCGATCTGCGGAGGAGTCACGCAGGGGGCGTCAAGCTGGTGCGTAGCGGCGCATACGCCCCGGCGTGTAGCCATGGTGCGCGCGCCCCTTGGGGAACGGCCTCCCGGACGGATCGGGGAAGCGTGACAGGGACATTACCGGGTCGCCTCTCTCCCGGACGAATCGGTGCGGTGCGAGCACTGGACGCGGCACGGGATGCGCAGTTCCCTGGCTACGGGGGGTCGTCGTCCGAGCACGGATTGGGGCAGTTTTCCATGACACCTACGCTCGTCCCGTACCACCCCGCGCGCGACTGGGCCGAGATCCAGGAACGGATGCTCGTCCCGCTCTACGAAGCGGTGTACGACCGCCTCGGCGTGGGCGCCGGGACCCGGGTCCTGGGCCTCCGCTGCGGCTCCGGCCTGGCGCTTCTCATGGCGGCGGCGCGGGGCGCCCGGGTGGCCGGCGTGGACCGGGACCACGCGCGCGTGGAGCTGGCGAGGGAGCGGCTCCCCGCGGACGTGACGGTCACGGAGGAGCCCCCCGAGGGTGACCCGTACGACGTGATCACGGCCTTCCACACGACGGACGCGCTCCTGCCGGAGCTGGCGGCCCTCACCCGTACGGCCCAACCGGGCGCGACGGTCGTGCTCGCCGGCTGGGGGCCGGCCGAGCGGTGTTCCACGGAGGCGGTGCTGCGCGTCGCGGCCCGGCTCGCCGACCGCCGGCCGGGCCTCCGGACGGACCTGGAGGGGCTGGCGGCGGGTGCGGGGCTGCGGCCGGCCGGTTCGGGACGGGTGGCCTGTCCCTTCGGGTACGCCGACGAGGGCAGCGCGGTGCGCGGGCTGCTGTCGACGGGCGCGTTCGACGAGGCCGTGCGGGCGACGGAACTCTCCCAGGTCGAGAAGGAGATCGAGGAGGCGCTCGCTCCGTACGTGCGCGCCGACGGCACGGTGTGGATGCCGAACGTCTTCCGGTACGTCGTCGCCCGGGTGCGGTGAGGCCCGTGGCCGCCGGACGCCGGTGGCCCGTACGGCCGGCTCAGTCCTCCCGCGCCGCGCGCGTGATGCCCGCCGCGCGGTAGGCGTCGGCCTCTTCCAGGGTCTCGTTCTCCAGGAGCGCGGCGGCCAGTGCGTCCAGCTTGTCGCGGTGCTCGTGGAGCTGCCGTACGGCGCTCTCGTAGCACTCGTCGACGATGCGCCGCATCTCCGCGTCGACGGTGTCGAGGGTCGCGGGGGCCGCCGAGAGTCCGTACGCCTGCTGGGCGTCGCTCGGGATGGCGGTGAGGCGGCCGACGAGCTCGCTCATGCCCCAGCGTCCCGCCATCCCCCGGGCGATGTTGGTGACCTGCTCCAGGTCGCTCTCGGCGCCGGTGGTGACGACCCCGAAGACGACCTGTTCGGCGGCCATGCCGCCGAGGGCGCCGATGATCCGGCCGCGCAGGTACTCCTCGGTGTAGGCGTACCGGTCGGCGTCGGGGGTGGAGAGCGTGACACCGAGCGCGCGGCCCCGGGGCACGATGGTGATCTTGCGGACCGGGTCGGCGCCGGGCTGGAGCATGCCGAGGAGGGCGTGGCCGCTCTCGTGGTACGCGGTCCGGCGACGCTCCTCCGCGGGCATCACCAGCGGCCGTTCCGCGCCGAGCTGGACCTTCTCCAGGGCGTCGGAGAGGTCCGACTGGGTGACGGCCCTCTGGTCGCGCTTCACGGCGAGGAGGGCCGCCTCGTTGGCGAGGTTGGCCAGCTCGGCACCGGTCATGCCGGGGGTGGTGCGGGCGACGTGCTCCAGGTCGACGTCCTTGGCGAGCGGGATCTCCCGGGTGTGGATCCTGAGGATCGCCTCGCGCCCGCCCCGGTCCGGCGGGTTGACGTGCACGATCCGGTCGAAGCGGCCGGGCCGGGTGAGGGCGGGGTCGAGGACGTCGGCGCGGTTGGTGGCGGCGAGGACGATGACGCCCTCGGAGCCGGTGAAGCCGTCCATCTCGGTGAGGATCTGGTTGAGGGTCTGCTCGCGCTCGTCGTGGCCGCCCATCCCGGAGCCGCCGCCGCGGGCCCGGCCGATGGTGTCGATCTCGTCGATGAAGATGATCGCGGGGGCGACCTTGCGGGCCTCGGCGAACAGCTCGCGGACCCGGGAGGCGCCGACGCCCACGATCATCTCGATGAACTCGGACGCGGAGGCGGAGAAGAACGGCACCCCGGCCTCCCCCGCGACGGCGCGGGCGAGCAGGGTCTTGCCGGTGCCGGGCGGGCCCGCGAGGAGCACGCCGCGCGGCATCTTGGCGCCCATCTCGCGGTAGGCCTGCGGATTCTTGAGGAAGTCGACGACGTCGTTGAGTTCGCCCTCGACCTCGTCGATGCCGGCGACGTCGGCGAAGGTGGTGCGCTTGTCCCCGGCCTCCAGTTCGACGGGTTTGGGCGGCGCCTTGCGGCCCAGCATGCCGCCGGCGCCGCCCATCCCGGAACTCATCCGGCGGGCGATGAAGATCCACAGCACGACGAGCAGCAGCATCGGCGCGAGCGAGATCAGCAGGTTGGCGAGGAAGCTGCGCTCCTGGACGACCGGCTCCGCGGTGACGGTGACGCCCTTCGAGGTCAGCTCTCCCCAGAGGTTGTCGTCGGCGAAAGCGGGCCGCTGGGTGACGAACTTGCTGTAGTCGCCCTTGTCTCCGTTGGGCAGGGGCTGCTTGTTCTTCAGCTCCCCCTGGATCGCGTCGCCCTTGGAGTAGATCTTGGTGACGTTGCCGGAGTTCACCTGCTTGCTGAACTCGGTGTACGAGATCGTCGGCTCGTCGCCCCGGTTGAAGAACGACAGCACGAGGTTGGCGATCAGATAGACGACCAGGGCGGTGAGGATGAGGCCGCCCCAGCCGCCGGGCATCTTCCTCTTCGCCGGCGGTGGCGGCGGGGCCCCTTCCGAGCGCCAGGGCTGGTCGGTCCGGTCGCGCGGGGGTACGGGGTTGGCCACGTGGCTCTCCTCGGGGCGGCTGTGGCCCCAGTATCGAAGAGCGGGACGAACGCGGCATCGCGGGCGGTCCGGAGGGATGAGAAGGGGCCCGGGGCGGTTTCGCACCGCCC
>NZ_JBHTSA010000061.1:0-50223 GCF_042795405.1 Streptomyces sp. NPDC056480
CGCCCCCGCCCGCCCGCCAAACCGCGGGCCGGACGGGGACGTCGGCACGGGTCACCACCGGGCCGATGGGGACGTCGGCGCGGGTCACCGCCGGGCCGACGGGGACGTCGGGCACCGCCGGGCCGACGGGGACGTCGGCGCGTCTCGCACGGATCACCGCCGGGCCCACAGGGATGTCGGCGCGGCCGTCCGTCGGTGTCGGCACCGTAGGCCCTTGGCGTCGGAACGGGCGGGCATCGCCTAGCCTGCCCTGCATGTCCGACGACACCCCGCCCGCCGAGCGTGACGACCGACCCGAGGAATCCCGGCGCGTGCGCCTGAGCCGGACGTTCGACGAGGACGCGGAGTTGTACGACCGGGTCAGGCCGGGCTACCCGCCGGATCTGTACGACGACCTCGCGGAGTTCACCGGTGCCGGCCCCGGACATCGCGTACTGGAGATCGGCTGCGGGACCGGCCAGGCCACCATGCCGCTGGCCGAGCGGGGCTATCGGATCACCGCCGTCGAAGCGGGACCGAGCATGGCCGCGGTCGCCCGCCGCAACCTGGACGGGTCGCCGGGAGTGGAGATCGTCACGGCGGACTTCGAGAGCTGGCCGCTGCCGGAGGACCCGTTCGACGTGGCCTTCGCGGCGACCGCCTTCCACTGGATCGACCCGGCGGTGAGGATGGCGAAGGCCGCCGAGGCGCTGCGGTCCGGTGGCGCGCTCGCCGTGGTGCGGACCCAGCATGTGAGCGGTGGTACCGAGGAGTTCTTCGTCGAGGTCCAACGCTGCTACGAACGCTTCGACCCGGACACGACGCCTGGGACGCGGCCTCCGGAAGCCGCCGACGTCGACGGCTCGGACCACGCCCGGGAAGTCGCGCGAAGCGGCGCGTTCGGTCCCGCGGCCTTCCGACGCTACGAGCAGGACCTCACGTACACCGCGGCGGAGTACCTGGAGTTGCTGCAGACGTACTCCGGCCACCGCGCGCTTCCGGAAGCCGCCAGGAACGGGCTGCTGGCGTGCGTGGGGGGCCTGATCGAGGGGCGGTACGAGGGCCGGGTTACCAAGCGGTATCTCATCGAACTGGCGGTGGCGCACCGGCGGTGAGCCGGTCGGTGCCGGTGCGCCGTGGGACGTAAACACGGTGCCGGAGACGTCGGCCCGCTGTGATACTCGTCCGATGATCAGTCTGCCTGCCGCCGTCCTCGACTCCCTGCACGGGCTCGCCTTCGGTGACGCCTTCGGCGACCGGTGGTTCGGCATCCTGCGCCGGGAGGGCCCGGCGGCCCTTGAGGCCCGGACGCCGCCCCCGGAGCCGCTGTGGCAGTGGAGCGACGACACCGCCCAGGCGCTCGTGCTCGTCCGGGAACTCGCCGCCGGTGGCGGCGACGTCGACCAGGACCGACTCGCTCTGGGCCTCGCGGCGGCCTACGCCGACGACACCCACCGCGGGTACGGCGCCTCGATGCACGACGTCCTGCGTCGGATCGGAGCGGGCGAGCCGTGGCGGGAGGTGGTCGCCGGACAGTTCGGCGGCCAGGGCTCCTGGGGCAACGGCGCCGCCATGCGCGTCGCACCGCTCGGCGCCTGGCACGCCGCCGATCTCGACGTCGTCGCCGAGCAGGCGGCCCTCCAGAGCACGGTCTCGCACCACCATCCGGAGGCGGTCGCCGGGGCGGTGGCGGTAGCGCTCGCCGCCGCGCTGGCGACGCGCAGCCGGGGCGGACCCGCTCCGGCACGGCCGGAGTTCCTCCGTGCCGTCGCCGCAGGCGTCCCCGACAGTGACGTCCGGTCGGGTCTGCGCATCGCGGCCCGGATGCCGGCGCACACCTCCGTACGGCACGCCGCGGAGGTCCTGGGTTCCGGCTACCGGATGTCCGGGCCCGACACCGTTCCCTATGCGCTGTGGTGTGCGGCGGGGCACCTCGACGACCTGCACGAGGGCCTGTGGGTCACGGTCGCCGGGCGCGGCGACATCGACACGACCTGCGCCATCGCGGGCGGGGTGATCGCCGCGCGGACGGGAGTCGCCGCCCTCCCGGCGGCCTGGCACGCGGCCCGCGAACCGCTGCCCCTGGTCGTGTCGTGACGGCGAGTCCTGATCAGCCGGTGCCGCGCGAGGTGAAACGCCTGGACACGGCGTCGCTGCTCGCCCTGGAGGAGCGGGCCCTGGGGCTCGTGCTCAACCAGCGGCTGGATCCGGCGTGGGTCGCGGCGCACGCGGCGCCGGACGGTGCGCACTATCTGTGGCCGGCCCTGTGGAACACCCTGCCCCATCGTCCGGAGGTTCCTCGGCAGTTGCGCTGCGAGCTGCTGATCGCGCTGCGCGGCGGGCAGCATGTGATGAGCCTGCTCGACATGCTGCCGGAGGACTTCGCGCCGCTGCCGAGGGTGACCTCGCGGGAGGAGGGGATGCGGGTGAGCCGTCTCCTGGACGACTCCCCGACGGTGCGGCAGTGGCTGTCGGGGTCCCTGTCACGAAACGACGGCCCGGGGCGGGGGTAGGCGACGTCCGGAGTCTCCGCTCTTCCTCGCCGCCGGCGACCGGCTGCGGTTCGAGGGCGGTGTGCTCGTGGTCCTGCGGGACGGCCGGGTGCGGCACGGTCTCGTCGGCGACTGGTACTGGCGGTGCCGCCGCATGCGCAGTGCTCCCCGGACCGGGCTCCCGCGCGCCCGGCAGACCACAGAAGACGCCTAGCTTTAGCCCGTTTCGGGTGATTTCATCCAGGTGTCCGCCTCGTTGATCACCGCATGAAGCAGCTCGGACGACGTCGCTGGATCTGGTCCCCCATCACCTCCTGGCAGGCCAGGAGGCTCTCCCGGGTGTCCGGGGTGAGTCTCGACGAGGCGTGGGTCAGGATCCGGCTGACCACGCACCCCGAGGAGTCCCACCTCGCCCTCACCCGTGACGTGCTCACCCGGGTCCTGCTCACCCGGCGCACCGGATGAGCACACCTCACTCGACCGTCCCCCACCACGTCCCGCCCCGCGCCGCGTCCGTCGCCGGGTCGCCGGGCGGGCCGTCTCCGAGGGCGAGTCGGGAGACGATGCGGTAGCGGTCGCCCCGGTAGAGGGAGCGGACGTACTCGACGGGTCTGCCGTTCGTGTCGGAGGTGATCCGGTCGAAGAGCAGGGCGGGCGACAGGACCGGCACGTCGAGCAGGGCCGCTTCCTCCTCGCTCAGTACGGTCGGCTCGATCGACTGGACCGCGTGGGCCGGCCGGATCCCGCGCCGCTCCCGCAGATGGGCGTAGAAGCCGGCTTCCATGTCGGCCGCGGTGAGGCCGGGAACCAGGTCGGCCGGGACGTGAAGGTGTTCCAGGGCGATCGGGGCGCCGTCGACGTGCCGGAGGCGCGTCACGTGGACGAGTTCCGCCGCAGGGGAGATCGCCAGCCTGCGGCCGACGCGGGCACCGGCCCGTACGGTGCGGAGCGCGAGCACGGTGCTCGTCCAGTCGCCACGGCTCCGGGGCGCGCCCGCCGCCCGGTGCTCGGCGACCAGTTCCTGGGTGATCTTGTCCGGTGCGACGAACATGCCGCGGCCGTGCTCCCGTACCAGCAGACCCGTGGCGACGAGTTCGTCGACCGCCGCCCGCAGGGTGGGACGGGAGACGCCGAGGGTGGCGCAGAGGGTGCGCTCGGACGGGATGGCGTCGCCGGGACGGCGGCTCTCGATCACGGTCAGCAGATGCTCCCGTACGCGCTCCCGCTTCAGCTCCATGCCGTCCACTCCCCCGTGCGCCGTTCCGCTGCGGGTCAGTATGCATCCCCCTCCGTCGAGGAGGTCACGAGGCCGTCGCGGGTGAAGTCGAGGCGGGAGACGATGCGGTAGCGGTCGCCTCGATAGACCGAGTGGACGTACTCGACGGGGCGGCCCGCGGTGTCGAGGGTGAGGCGTTCGATCAACAGGGCGGGCGAGAGGACGGGGACGTCCAGGAGCGCGGCCTCGTCCTCGCTGACGACGGTCGGTTCGATCGACTGGGTGGCCTCCTGGACGTGGACCCGGTGGTGCTCCCGCAGATGGTCGTAGAGGTCGCCCGCCTCGAGCTCCTCCGGGGTGAGCGAGGCTCCCACCAGGTCGGCCGGGATGTGCAGGTGCTCGATGGCCATGGGTGAGCCGTCGACCAGGCGGAGGCGGGCGACGTAGAGCAGTTCGGCGGCGGGCGAGAGGCGGAGCCTGCGGCCGATGCGCGCGCCGGCCCGGACCGTGGCGGATTCCAGAACGGTGCTGGACCAGCTGCCCGAGGCGCGGGGGACGGTGAAGGCCGCGTCGTCCGGGGCGAGCCGCTGGGTGATCTTGGCGGGGGCGACGAACATGCCGCGGCCGTGTTCCCTCACCAGCGCCCCGGTCGCGACGAGTTCATCGACGGCCGCGCGCAGGGTGGGCCGGGAGACGCCGAGGGCGGCGCAGAGGGTGCGCTCGGAGGGGATCGGGTCGCCGGGCCCGCCCGCCTCGATCAGGCCCAGCAGGTGTTCCCGTACCCGCTCCCGCTTCAGCATCCCGCTGGAGGAGCCGTCCTTCATGCCACCCACCCTCATTCCGACTGGTCAACTGGTAAATCCGATACTAGCCGGACCCGATGACCTGAGACCCGGTGAACAACCCATGTTTTTCAAGGGATTGACGGCTCCTCTCGACCGTGTCACCTTCTGGTCACACACCTGACCACTTGACCAATTGGTCAACCATTCATCGAGGTGCCCGTGAAGACTCGTCCCCTCGCCGGCTCCGTCGCCCTCGCGGCGGCCGTCGCCCTCACCGCCACGGCCTGTGGTGGATCGGGCGATCCGGCAGCCTCCGGCGGACCGGAGAAGGTCACCGTATGGATCATGAAGGACAGCGTCACCGACGCCTTCCTCGACCGCTTCCGCACCGGCTTCGAGGCGGAGCACAAGGACATCGACCTGGACATCCAGATCCAGGAGTGGGACGGCATCGGCGAGAAGGTCACGGCCGCCCTCGCCAGCAAGGACGCCCCGGACGTCATCGAGGTCGGCAACACCCAGATCGCGCAGTACGCGGCGAGCGGCGGCGTCCGCGACCTCAGCGACAGGACGGCCGAGCTGAACGGCGCGGACTGGCTGCCGGGGCTCGCCGAGCCGGGGAAGGTCGACGGCAAGCAGTACGGCATCCCCTGGTACGCGGCCAACCGGGTCGTGATCTACCACAAGGACCTGTTCGCCCGGGCGGGCGTCACCACGCCGCCGAAGACACAGGCGGAGTGGCTCACCGTCACCGCGAAGCTCAACCGGGGCAAGACCCAGGGGATCTACCTGCCCGGCCAGAACTGGTACACCCTCTCCGGCTTCGTCTGGGAGGAGGGCGGCGACCTCGCGGTCAAGGACGGCTCGACGTGGAAGGGGGCGCTCGACACCGCCCAGGCGCGCGCCGGCATGGACTTCTACCGGCAGCTCCAGGCCCTCGGCAAGGGCCCCAAGGACTCCGACGAGGCCAAGCCGCCGCAGGCGGAGGTCTTCGCCAAGGGCGAGGTCGCCCAGATCATCGCCGTACCCGGTGGCGCGAAGATCGTCGAGGAGATCAACCCCGCGCTCAAGGGCCGGCTCGGCTTCTTCCCGATCCCCGGCAAGACCGCGGGGAAGCCGGGCGCCGTCTTCACCGGCGGCTCCGACCTCATCGTTCCGGAGGCGTCGACCCACCCCGAGGCCGCGTACGAGGTGGTCAAGGCGCTCGCGGGCGAGAAGTGGCAGACGGACATGGCCAGAACGATGAGTTACGTGCCCAACCGCACCTCGCTCGCCCGGGTGATCCAGGACGACGAGGGGACGGCGGCCATGGCCGCCGGCGCGGCCCAGGGCCGGGCGACGCCGAACTCCCCGCAGTGGGCGGCCGTCGAGGCCACCAACCCGATCAAGCAGTACATGACGGCCGTGCTCACCGGCACCGATCCCGCCCAGGCGGCCGCGACCGCCTCGCAGAGCATCACCAAGACCCTCGGCTCGTGAGCGGCCCCGCCGTACGGCTCCCCGACCGGTCGAACCGAGCGGCCTTCTGGCCCTACCTCCTGGTCGCCCCCACCGTCCTCGGCGGTCTGCTCCTCCTCGGATACCCCTTCGCCCGCAATCTGCTGATCTCCTTCCAGGAGTACGGCCTGGGCGAACTCATCCGTGGCGACGCCGCGTTCGTGGGGTTCCGCAACTACCGGACCGTGCTCGCCGACCCCGAGTTCTGGGAGGTCGTCCGGCGCACCTTCTGGTGGACCCTGGTCAACGTCGTCCTGATCATGGTGATCGGCACGCTGGTCGCCCTGATGATGCAGCGCCTCGGCCGGCGGATGCGGATCCTGGTGACGACCGGTCTGGTCCTCGCCTGGGCCAGCCCGGTCATCGCCACCACGACCGTCTTCCAGTGGCTCTTCGCCTCCCGGCTCGGGGTCGTCAACTGGGTCCTCGTACGGCTCGGGTTCGAGTCCTTCGAGGGGTACTCGTGGCTGGCGGACGGCCCCGCCGCGTTCACCGTCCTGGTCCTGCTGGTGGTGTGGCAGTCGGTGCCGTTCGCCGCGATCACGCTGCACTCGGCGCTGCTGACCGTCCCCGCCGAGCTGTACGAGTCGGCCCGGCTGGACGGGGCGGGGGGCTGGCGGATCTTCCGCTCGGTCACGCTTCCCCTGCTGCGCCCGATCTTCGGTCTCGTCCTCTGCCTGGAGGTCATCTGGGTCTTCCGCTGCTTCGCGCAGATCTGGGCGGTGACCAAGGGCGGGCCGGGCGAGGCGACGACCACCCTGCCCGTGTACGCCTACCGGGTGGCCCAGTCGCTGCACCGCTACGACCTCGGGGCCGCCGTGTCCACGCTCACCGTCCTGCTCCTGGTGGCCGTGCTGATCGCCTACTTCCGCCAGATGCTCCGACAGGAGGCCGACCGGTGACACCGCGCTCCCTCCGCCGACTCCCCCTGAACACCGCGGCGGCGCTCGTCTTCGTCCTGGCCGTCTTCCCGGTGTACTGGATGGTCCTCACGGCCTTCCGGCCGACCCGTGACATCCAGTCCGAGACACCGCGGTTCCTGCCGGTCTCCGTCACCCTGGAGCACTTCCGGAACGCCGTGGCCGCCGACGGGTTCTGGACCTTCTGGCGCAACAGCCTGCTCGTGACCGCCGGTTGCGTCCTGCTCGCCCTCGTGGTGGCGCTGGCCGCCGCCTTCGCCGTCGCCCGGATGAACTGGCGCGGCCGGCGGGGCTTCATCCTCATGGTCTTCATCGCTCAAGTGGCGCCCTGGGAAGCACTGCTGATCCCGATGTACGTGATCGCCCGGGACGCCGACCTGCTCGACCGGCTCGCGACCCTCAGCCTCATCTACTTCATGGTCACCCTGCCCTTCACGATCGTGACCCTCCGCTCCTTCCTGGCGGCGGTCCCGGCCGAGCTCGAGGAGGCGGCGCAGGTCGACGGGTGCACCCGCGCCGCCGCGTTCCGCCGGGTCACGCTCCCGCTGCTGGCCCCCGGGCTCCTCGCGACCTCGCTCTTCGGGTTCATCACCGCCTGGAACGAGTTCGCCTTCGCCAACATGCTCATCATCAAGAACCAGGACGACCGGACCCTGCCCGTCTGGCTGTCGTCCTTCTCCAACGTCTTCGGCACCGACTGGGGCGCCACCATGGCCGCCTCCACCCTCTTCGCCCTGCCCGTCCTCGTCCTCTTCCTGGTCCTGCAGGGCCGGGTCGCCGCCGGAATGACCGGCGGAGCCGTGAAGGGATAACGCACCGCGATGCCCCAGCCCCGACTCGTCCCCGAACCCACCCATCTCCAGCTCCTGCCCGGCACGTTCACCTTCACCGACGCGACCGCGCTCAAGGTCTCCCCGGGCGCCGAGGGCGCGGCCGGACTGCTGCGCGCCCTGCTGGGCCCGGCCACCGGACTGCCGCTGCCCGCCCGCGCGGACGGCTCCGTCGTCCTGGCGCTCGACCGCGCCCTCACCGGCCTCGGCGAGGAGGGGTACGGCCTCACCGTCGGCGCCGAAGGGGTACTGCTGCGGGCCGCCCGCCCGCAGGGGCTCCTCGCCGGCGTCCAGACCCTCCGCCAGCTGCTGCCCGTCGAGGCCCTTCGGGCCGAGCCCGTGGCCGGCGTCGCGTGGTCCGTGCCCTGCGCGCAGATCACCGACACCCCCCGCTTCCCCTGGCGGGGCTCCATGCTCGACGTCGCCCGCCGCTTCCGGCCCGTCTCCTACCTCCGGCGGTACGTGGACCTCCTCGCCCTCCACAAGCTCAACGTCCTCCATCTCCACCTCACCGACGACCAGGGATGGCGCATGCCGGTCGCCGCGCTCCCCCGGCTCACCGAGGTCGGCGGACTGCCGCACGGCGGTGCCTACACCCGTACGGAACTCACCGGCCTGGTGGCGTACGCGGCGGAGCGCGGCGTCACCGTCGTGCCCGAGATCGAGATGCCCGGGCATGTCCGGGCCGCACTCGCCGCGTATCCCGAGCTCGGCAACCATCCGGGCCGTACCTATGACGTCTGGGACAGGTGGGGCGTGTGCGACACGATCCTCGGCGTCCACGACGGAGCGCTGGACTTCTGCCGCACCGTCCTGGACGAGGTGATGGACGTGTTCCCCTCCTCGTACGTGCACATCGGCGGCGAGGAGTGCCCCACGACCGAGTGGTACGACTCGCCCGCGGCGCGCCGAAGGGCGGCCGAGGAGGGGCTGCCGGGGCCCGCGGCCCTGCACGGCTGGTTCATGGAACGGATCGGCCGGCACCTCCTCGACGCGGGGCGGCTGCCGCTGAGCTGGACCGAGAACGGCGCCGACCTCCCGCCGTACTTCACCGTCATGCCCTGGCGCGACGCCGACCACGGCCGTACGGCCGTCCGCCGCGGACATCGCGTCGTCATGGCGCCCCACCGCACCACCTACCTCGACTACCCCCAGTCGGCCAGTCCCGCCGAGCCGCCGGGTCAGGCCGGGGAGGTCGTCGATCTGCGCACCGTGCACGGCAACGAGCCCGCTCCGGCGGACTGGAGTCCGGAGGAGGCGGCCCAGGTCCTCGGCTCCCAGGCGCAGTTGTGGACCGAGTACGTGCCCACCACCGCGCACGCCGAGTACCTCACGTTTCCGCGGCTCTGCGCACTCGCCGAGGTCGTCTGGACCGGCCGCCACGACTGGCCGGGCTTCCAGGAGCGCCTTCGCCACCACCGGACACGGCTCGACGCCCTCGGGGTGCCGCGCCGCCTGCCCCCCGCGCCCTCGCCCCTCCTCACCCCCGCCTCATGACCCCGTCAGGGCCTCACCCCGTCGGCCTGCGTCGACCGGAAGCACCCCTCGGAAGCACACCACCCAAGGAGAGGAACCACCATGAACGACCCCACAAGGAACAGGAGCCTGCGGATCCGTGCCGCGCTCGCCGTCGCCGCGGTGACCGGGCTCGGTGCCACCGCCCTCACCGCCCTGCCGGCGGCGGCCGCCGGTGAGGCGGTCACCGTCCAGTACCGGCAGAGTTCGACCGGCGGCGACCAGGTCGAACCCTGGCTCAAGGTGGTCAACACCGGCTCGTCGAGCGTTCCGCTGAGCCAGGTCAAGGTGCGCTACTACTTCAAGGCCGACGCGGGAGCCTCGTACACCTACGCCTGCTCCTGGGCGGTGAAGGGCTGCGCGAACCTCACCGGTACCTTCGGCACGCTCGCCAGCCCCACCGCGACCGCCGACCGCTACCTCGAGATCGGCTTCACCGCCGGAGCCGGTTCCCTCGCACCCGGCGCGGACACCGGCGACATGCAGCTGCGCTTCCACCGCTCCAACTGGCAGTCGCTGAACCAGAGCGACGACTACTCCTTCGGGCCCGCCCAGACGACGTACGCCAACTGGTCCAAGGTCACGGCGACCGTGGGCGGCGTGCCGGTCTGGGGCACCGCCCCTGCGGGCAACGAACCCACCCCGACGCCCACCGACCCCACCACTCCCCCGACCACGCCGCCGCCCAACGGGGCCGCGCTCTTCGACGACTTCGACTACGCCGGACACACCGACCCGGCGATCGACGCCCACGGCTGGAGCGTCCGCTCCAACTCCGGCGGCCCCGGTGTGCCGGGCGCCACCTGGGCCCCCGAGAACGTCACCTTCGCCAAGGAGGGCACGAACTCCATCATGAACCTGCGGAGTTCGACCGCCGGGACCGGTGAGTCCACCCGGCACACCGAGATCCTCACACGCGCCTCGAAGTTCAGGAACGGCACGTACGCGGCGCGGGTGCGCTTCTCCGACGCGCCGGTGTCGGGACCGGACGGCGACCGTGTCGTGCAGACCTTCTTCACCATCAACGACCTCAAGGCGCCGATGGCCGACGACTACGCCGAGTACGACTTCGAGTACCTGCCCAACGGGGGCTGGGGCGAGCCCGCCAACATCCTGTACACCACGTCGTGGGAGACCTATCGGCCCGACCCGTGGGAGGCGGTCAACCAGCACTCCGAGGCCCGGACGAGCTACGCCGGCTGGCACGACCTCGTGCTGACCATCGACGACAACGCGATCGTCTACTACGTCGACGGCCAGGAGTTCGGCCGGCACGACGCCCGGTACCTTCCCGAGCGCCCGATGTCGATCAACTTCAACCAGTGGCTGATCGACCTCGCCGGCCAGACCTCGACGACGCCGCGCTCCTACGACCAGAAGGTCGACTACGTCCTGCACGTCAAGGACCAGGTCCTGACCCCGGCCCAGGTGGCCGCGAAGGTCGGCGCCTACCGCACGGCGGGCACGACGTTCCAGGACACGGTGCCGGCCACGTAGCCACGCCGTCCCGGTGGGCCGTCGTCCCTCGGGGCGGCGGCCCGCCGGCGGGTTCAGGAGGCGCGGCAGGTCGGGTCGTCGACGGCGCTCACGGTGTACGGGGGCCGGCCCGGCGGCTCGTCCAGCTGGCTGTTCACCACGTAGAGGCGGCAGCCGTGCCGTGCGAGGGTGGTGGGCAGGTCGAAGGGTTCCCCCGTGAGGCGATGGGTCACCGTGCCCGTGCGCAGGTCCTCGTCGAGGCGGGCGATGTACACGCCGTGCGGGGCACCGTGGTTGAGCACGGCGTAGAGCGTCCGGCCGCGCAGCACCATGCCGTCGGGTCCGAAGGACTCCTCACCGAGCGAGAGCCGGGTGACGGTCCGGTCGGCGGTGCCGACGCGCCAGACCGCCTCGGTGCCGTTGGAGGCGACCAGGAGGGTGCTGCCCGTCTCGTCCGCCACGATGCCGTTCAACAGCCAGTACCGCGCCGGGAACTGCGGGAACGCCGCGCGGATGTCCAGCCACGGTTCGAGGGGGCCGAGGGTGCCGCCCCGCATCTCCGCCCGGTACACCACGGGGTTAGCCCAGTCGGTCACGTACACCGCGTCCTTCGTCACGGTCAGGTCGTTGAGGTCGGGCGCGCCGAGCGGTCCGCCGCCGGCCGTACGGGTGGCGAGCAGACGTCCGTGCCGGTCGTGGACGGTCAGGCTCGCCCCGCCGACGGAGAGGACACGGCCGCGCCGGTCGGTGTGGACGCCCAGGGTGCTGGTACGGCCCTGCAGTCCCTGCGCAGGGAACGGCCGCAGGTCCGGGCGGCCGATGTGACCGCGGTAGAGGGCGCCCGTGCCGTCCGAGGACACGTACAGGGTCCCGTCCGGGGTGACCGCGATCCCCTCGGGGAGTACGCCCGGGGCCCGGGAGACGACATAGGTGTCGGGCAGGTCCCGGGCGACGGCCGGCCCGGGCGCGCCGGCGAGGGCGGCGAGCAGGACCGTGGCGACGAGGCAGGCGGTACGGGTGGGGGCGCGGCGCATGGGTGTTCCTCCGGGGTGGTTCGTCGGGGGGCGTCGGGGGGGGGGCTGGCTCGGTGAGAGGGTGGTGAGAGGCGCACGGGGAGAGGGCAGGGGCACGGGCAGCGGGTCGGGGAGAAGGACACGGGGAGCGTGCTCCCTCGTCGTCCGCGACGCATCGCCTTTCACGCCTGGGCGAAAGGGTCCGCCGTACCCTCTGGGGGAACGCGGCCGTGGGGCCGATAATCGGTCGGCATGATCCGTCTTCACTTCACGGCCGCCGATCTGCGCCGGATCACGCTCGCCCCGGCGGCGAACGCGCTGTCGGAGACCGTTCTGAGTCTCCGTCTGGGCCTCCGTACGGGCTCGCGCCGGGGTGCGCGGGTACGGACCGCGGCCCGGCAGTGGCACGAGTCCCTGCCGGGAGGCGCGCACGTCAGGGCGGGTGTTCTCGCCGAACTGCTCACCGAGGACGCCTTCGTCCCGGACTTCCTGCTGCAACCGGCGGCGCACGACTTCGCCGAGGCCCTGGAGTCGGCGGCCTCGACGCCGCTGGAGCGGCTGGCGCTCGATCTCGGGATACCGGAGGCATCCGGCTGGAACGGCGGCCTGGGCCGACCCGGCCGGTGGGCCCACGATCTGGCCCACGGCGTACCGGCCGCTTCCGCGGCCCTGATCGACGACACGCGCGGCTACTTCCGTACGGCGATCGAGCCGCTCTGGCCACGGATCCGCAGCGACGCTCTGACCGATCGGGCGCTCCGGGCGGAGATGCTGCTGCGCGGCGGTGTCGACGCCCTCCTCACCACGCTGGGCACGACCTGGAACTGGCAGCCGCCGACGCTGCACCTGCCGTCCGCCTCGACGTACGACATCCCGTTGTGCGGGCGCGGCCTGCTCCTCGTCCCGTCCTGGTTCGCGACCGGCCCGATGGTGATGTACCGCCCGGAGGCGGCGACCGTGCTCGTCTATCCCCTGTACGACGACGGTGCCGGCGCGGGCCGCGCGGACGGGTCCCCTGAACGGCCGGAGGCGCTGGCGGCCCTGCTCGGGCGCAGTCGAGCCCAGGTCCTCGCGCTGCTGCGGTCGCCCGCCACCACGACGGCGCTCGCCGAGCGCGCGGCGCTCTCGCTCGCGGCCGCCAGCCAGCACGCGGGGGTCCTGCGCGGAGCGGGCCTGATCACCACCGTGCGGACGGGCACGTCGGTGCTCCACAGCCTCACCCCGCTCGGCGCCTCCCTGCTGGCCGGGGTCTGAGCGGGCGGCACCCATCGCGTGGACACCGGGCCGTGCCGTAGGGCACCGGGCCGCAGGGCACCGGGCCGCAGGGCACCGGGCCGCAGGGCACCGGGCCGCAGGGCACCGGGCCGCAGGCCGCCGGGTCCTACGGCCCGGCCCGGCGGCCACGGGGCACCGATCGGCGCAGGGGCTGAAGGTCGCCGCGTGCCGGACGGTGCGTCCCGGTGGATCCTGGGGATATGGGTGGCACTCCCGGGGAGCGGCTGTCGAAGGCCCGGCTCCCGCCCGCCTACGCGGCGGCCGTACGGCGGTCGGTGCGCGTCACGGTCGCCGCTGCCGCCGGCTTCTACCTCTTCCTGTACGGCTTCGACTCGCCCGTCGCCGCCACGTACGCGCTCTTCGCGGCGGTCGCGATGGCGGGTCTCTCGCACATCCCCGGCACCGGGCGGCAGCGCGCGGCGACCCTGCTGCCCGTGGTGCCCGCCTGCTGGGCCCTCATCACGATCGGCACCTATCTGTCCGTACGGACGTGGAGTGCCGTCCTGGGCATGCTGGTCATCGGATTCGTCCTCGCCTTCATGGCCGTGGGAGGGCCGCGGCCCGCCGGCGCCGCTCCGGGACTGCAACTGATGTACATCCTGCCGTCCTTCCCGCCCTACGTCCCCGAGTCCCTCGGCGAACGGCTGGTCGGAGCGACGGTCGGCCTGGCGCTGCTGATCCTCGCCGAGGCGTTCCTGCTGCCCGATCGCGTGCAGGGCGTCCCCTACCGCGAGCTGGCCGCCCGGGCCGCCGACCGCGCGGCGCGCTGTGCCGACGACCTGACCTCCGCCCCGTACACGCTCGACGACACGGCGCTACGGGCGGCCCGGGAGCTGAGCGGCAGCCTGCGGTCCTCACGGGTGCCGGAGGCGGAGCGGCCCGCGGGTCCGGGTGTCAGGGCCCGGGCCCTGGCGCACACCGGTCTCGCCACCCGCACCCTCCTCGGGCGGCTGACGTCGCTTCCGCCGCCGCCCGGCGGCCCGGCGGAGGCGCGGACGTGGCCCGAGGTGCTGCGCGCGGTGCGGGACACGTGTCTGGAGACCGCGTCCCTGCTGCGCGGCCGCGACGGCTCGGGGGACGCCCGCTCCCGGCTCCAGGAGGCCCGTCGCGCCCTGGCCGAGGGTGCCGAGCCGGATGCCGCGCCCGCCGCGCTGCGCCGCCACGCGGCGGTCCTGGAGGTGGCCGACGCCGCGCTGGCGACGTCCATGGCGGCGGAGATCGCCGTCCGGGGCAGGGCCGCCCCGGCGGCGGCGCCGGGCCGGTTCTGGTACGCGCGGATGCGGGCACCCGAGCTCTGGTGGCGGCGGCTCTCGGGGCATGCGGGGCAGCGGTCGGTGTTCTTCCAGAACGCGGTGCGCATCGCGCTGGCGCTCGCGGCGGCACGGACCATCGCCGGCCTCGACACGCTCCCGCACGGATTCTGGATGCTCCTCGCCACGCTCACCCTGACCCGGACGACGGCGCGGGAGACGAGGAGCACGGTGCGGGTGGCGCTCACCGGCACCCTCGTGGGCGCGGTCGTCGTGGCCGCGCTGCTCGCCCTGGTCGGGACGGACACCACGGTGTACACCGCCGCGCTGCCTCCGCTGATGCTGGTCGCCTTCACCCTGGGTCCGGTGAAGGGAGTGGGGTGGGCCCAGGCGATGTTCACGATGGTCGTCGCCCTCGTCTTCGCCCAGCTGGCCCCCGCTACCTGGCGGCTCGCCGAGTTCCGGCTGCTCGACGTGGTCGCGGGCAGCGCGGTCGGCGCCGTGTTCGGACTGCTCGCCTGGCCCAAGGGGGCCCACGACGAGTTGCGGCGGTCGGTGGCGACGATGCTGCGGAGCGCCGCGGAGACCGTGGTGGCCACGACCTCGCAGCTCGCCGCCGGCGGGGCGCGCGCGCCTGTGACCATGTCGCCGGGCCACCGGTCGTTGCAGCATGCACTGATCATGGCGGAATCGGCGTACGCGCAGTACCGGAGCGAGCCGAAGGCACTGGACAAGCCGAACGACACACAGGACTGGCAGGCCGCCCTGCTGTCCGGCCACCACACCCTGTGGGGTGCGGACCGGCTGCTCGTGCCGCCCGCACCGACCGTCGTCCCGCCCCTGCCCCAGGAGCCGGCGGAGGCGGTCACCCGGATCGGCGACCGGGTGGCCGCGGGCATGCTGCTGGTCTCGGCCCGGCTGGACCCCATCGGCGACACTCCGGGCACACCGGTCGCCGTCGGCGCACGGGACTTCGCCGACTTCGACGCCGAGCCACCGGGTGCTCCCCGGCCGTACTACGCCGCCGTCGAATGGCTGGATTCGCTGATGACGGACATGGAGCGGATCGCGGGCGACCACAAGTGAGCCGTGCCACATGGGAATTGACTGTGCAGAGCCGAACACCCGGGTTCTGAAGGACGACAGCGATGCGTTAGCACGGCGGCAGCGGGACGTGAGCGGCGCACGGGAACCTGAAGGGGACCACCGTGGCCGGCACGCCGGCCACGGACAGCACCACAGCAGACCGATCATCGGCAGACCAGTCATCGTCAGACCACGGGGACCTCACCACGCGGCCGCGCACGGACGGTCGAGGCGAGGGAGAAAGTGCAGGTAGCGGAAGTGCTCACCAAGCGGGTGACGGTGACCGTCCACGCGTCCGATCCACTGAGCCGGGCCGGGCTCATCAGCCACCTGAGGCATCAGCCGACCGTCGACGTCGTCCCTGACCAGGACGACGTGTGCCCGGACTCCCCGGCGGTCGCGGTGATGCTCGCGGAGCGGATCGACGACCCCACCACGGCCGAACTGCGGCGCCTGCTCCGCGGCAGGGACCAACGTGTCGTGCTCGTCGCGCGCGAGCTGCGCGAACCCGACCTGCTGGCCGTCGTCGAGTACGGGGTGCGGGCCATCATCTGGCGGCATCAGGCCACCGAGCAGAGGCTGTTGAGCGCCGTGCACAGCGCCGCGCGCGGTGAGGGCGAACTCCCGCCGGACCTCGTCAGCCGTCTCCTGAACCAGGTGGGGCGCCTGCAGCGGGCGACGACGGCGGGCGCGGCCACCGGAGGGGCGGCGCCGCTCTTCGGGATGGCGCCGCGTGAGGTGGACGTCCTGAGGCTGCTCGCCGAGGGGCTCGACACCCGGCAGATCAGCGAGAAGCTCGCCTACTCCGAGCGCACCGTCAAGAACATCCTGCACGCGCTGATGACGCGTCTGCAGCTCACCAACCGGGCGCATGCCGTCGCGTACGCGCTCCGTGAAGGCTACATCTGATGCTCCATGAGATCGACGAGGCACTGCGCAGCCTGCTGACGCCCGCCGTCGAGGGCGATGTCGCCTTCGACGCGCCGACCCGCGACTGGGCGGCCCGCCGCAACGCCCCGACCCTGAACGCCTATCTGTACGACATCCGGGAGGACGTGGCCCGGCGCGAGCGCGGCGCCCATGCCGAACGGGACGCCCAGGGCATCGTCACGCACAAGCGCCGCCCGCCGCGCTGGTTCCGGCTCTCGTACCTGGTGACCGCCTGGACCTCGCGCCCCGAGGACGAGCACCGGCTGCTGTCGGGCGCGATGGCGCTGTTGCTCCCGCACGAGGTGCTGCCGGACGCAACGGTGCCGGAGTCGGTGCGCTCGATCACCACCCAGCTGCCGATCTCCGTCGCGGTCCCGCCCACCGAGTCGCGCTCGCTCGCCGACATCTGGTCGGCGCTCGGCGGTGAGCTGAAGCCCTCGCTCGACGTCGTGATCACCACGCCGTTCCCGGTGGCACCGGTGTACGAGGTGGCCCCGCCGGTCACCGAGGGAGAGATCGTCGTACGCGGCGTCGCGGGGGTGCCCGCCGCGTCGAGGCCCCGGATGCTACGGCGCCAGGGGGCGGCGGCACGGACCCGCCATCAGGCCCGGACGCCCGATGAGACCAAGGAGAGCGCGGCGGCGTTCGAGGCCTTGCAGGCCCTGGAAGCCCTGGAGAGCGGCAGCGGCAGCGACGGCTGCGGCTCGCAGGACGGGGCCGGCGCATGAGCGACCCCCGGGCCGTCCTCGGGTCCCCGCTGCTCGCACAGCTCGCGGTCCTGCGTGCGCGGGTCGCCACGCTCGTCGACGTACGCAGTGCCGGTGACCCCACGGCCGGTGATCCGCTGCGCGGGCTCTACCTGTCCGCGGAGTCCGCACACCGGATCGCCGCGGGGCCGCTCGGCCCCGAGGTGCACGAGGTGCACGAGGCACGTGCGTCTCACGAGGTGAATGGGACTCGTGAGATTCAGGAGGCGCGTGAAGCTCACGACGCTCACGACGGCGCTCTCCCCCTGCCGGACCTCGGCGGAGACGATCGCCTCGGCGCGCTCGCGCGGGCCTTCGGGCTGTCGCCGCTCGACGCGCACATCCTGCTCGTGGCGCTCGCGCCCGACGTGGACCGGGGTTTCGAGGCCCTGTACGGGTACCTCAACGACGATGTCGGGCGGCGCCGCGCCACGATGGCGCTCGCCCTCGACCTGGCGGGCACCGGCCCCTTCGACCCCGCCGCACGTGACCGTTTCCATCCGGGCGCGCCGCTGCGCTCCGGGGGCCTGCTCGATGTCGAGGACGAGGACCGGCCGCTGCCGGGTCGTGCCCTGCGCGTACCGGAGCGGGTGGTGGCGCATCTGCTGGGCGACGACAGCCGGATGGACGCCCGCCTGATCGGGGTCGGGGTGGAGTTGTCGACGCCGCCCCCCGCCGGCGCGGAACCGGACATGGCGACCACGCCGCTCGGCGAACGGGTCGCCGCCGCCGGGCCGGTCACCGTACATCTGCGGGAGCGCGTGCCGGGGGCCGCCACGGACGCGGTCGTGGCGGGACTCCTCGCGGCCGGGCGGCCCGTCCTGCGGTACCGGCCGGAGAGCGTCGACGCGACGGAGGCACGGGCCGTGCTGCGCGAGGCACGGCTGCGCGGCGCCGCCGTCGTCGTCGAACCGCTGCCGCAGCGGCCCGGGCCGCTGGTGCGGGCGCTCGTCTCGTCCGGCACGACGGTGGTCCTCGCCGGCACTGAGGCGCCCGACCCCGCTTGGGCACCGGACGCGGAACTCCTGGCCCTCGACGCGCCGGGCGGCACGGTCGGCACAGCCGACCTGTGGCAGCGTGAACTCGGTCGCCTGGACGGTGACTTCGACCTGGCCGAGGCCACGGCGGCGTACCGCCTCAGCGGTGCTCAGGTCCGCCGTGCGGCCCGTACGGCGCGGGCGCTCGCCGCCTTCGAGGGCACCGCTCCGACCCTGGCACACGTGCGGCACAGTGCCCGGCTCGTCTCGGCACCGCTGCTCGACAGCCACGCCCGACGGATCCGGCCAGCCGTCGGATTCGCCGATCTCGTGCTGCCCGAGGAGCCATTGGGTCTGCTGCACGAGCTGACCGCGCGGGCCCGTCACAGGGACCGGGTGCTCGGCGAGTGGCGGCTGCGCACCGGTGGCGGACGCGGGCGCGGTGTCGTGGCGCTGTTCGCCGGGGAGTCGGGCACCGGCAAGACGCTCGGTGCCGAGGTGGTGGCGGGCGAACTCGGCCTGGACCTCTATGTGGTGGACCTCTCCTCGGTGGTCGACAAGTACGTCGGCGAGACCGAGAAGAACCTGGAGCGGATCTTCGTCGAGGTGGACCGCACGGACTGTGTGCTGCTGTTCGACGAGGCGGACGCGGTGTTCGGCAAGCGGTCGGAGGTGAAGAGCTCGCACGACCGGTACGCCAACCTGGAGAGCGCGTATCTGCTGCAGCGTCTTGAGGCGTTCGACGGGATCGCGGTGCTCACCACCAACCTCAGGGCCAACATCGACGACGCGTTCACCCGCAGGCTCGACGTGGTCGTGGACTTTCCGTTCCCCGACCCCGAGCAGCGGGTGTCGCTGTGGAACGCCTGCCTGGCGGGCACCCCGAAGGCGGCGGACGTGGCCGACGAGATCGCGCGCTGTGCCAAGGAGTTCGAGCTGGCGGGCGGCGCGATCCGGTCGGCCGCGGTCACGGCCGGATACCTGGCCGCGGCCCGTGGCTCGGCGGTGACGGGCGAGGACGTGCGGACGGGGGCGCGGCGCGAGTACCGGAAGGCGGGGCGGCTGGTCCTGGAGGGGCGGGCGCCCTGGGCTCCGTGACGGGGGCGGGACGCGGGACGCGGGAGCGACGACGGAGAGGGGGGCCACCCGGCGCGGGTGGCCCCCTCTCCTGTGCTGTCGAGTCCCTGGAGCCCGACTCCCCGCAGCCCCCGCAGCTCAGTTCGGCTCGGCTCGGCTACATGACGCTGCCGCCGACCATCTTGCGGATCGTGTTCCAGTCGGCCGTCCCGTTCACGGGCAGACCGACGGCCGCCTGGTACTGACGTATGTGGTCGGCGACGCTGCTGTTGTACCGGGTGGCCGTCTGCTTGTCCGAGCGCAGGTAGTCGATCCCGGCCTGGGCGAACCAGCGTGCCTTCTCGAGGTCCTTGGTGTCGGACTGGCGGTTGTAGGCCCACCAGAAGGCCGCCATCAGCTGGGTCGTCTGCATGGTGTTGGCACCGCTCTTCACCGAGTCGGGCGTGATGCGCTGGGCCCACAGGGAGGTGAGGGTCGCCCGGCCGAGCTCCCCCTCCTTGTCCGTGTCGAAGATGGCGGCGGAGTTCCTCCCGTTCTTGACCCCGTCATTGACCACGGCGTGCTGATAGCACGCGAGGGAGGCGCGGGTCCGGGTGTCGATCACGCCCGGGGTCCACCCCGGCTTGAGCGTGCAGGCGTTGCTCGTCCCCAGGCTCGCGAGGCGCTCCTGGGCGAATTCGACGACGAGGTCCCTCGGGTAGCCCTGGCGCCACGGCGGCAGGGTGAGCTGCTGGGCCGGCGGGGGCGGGGGCGGCGGCTTCTGGTTCCCGCCGCCGTCACCGGGGTCCTGGCCGCCCTCGGTGGGATCGGCTCCGCCGCCTCCACCGTCGCCGCCGCCACCACCGCCGGGAGCACCGCCCTCGGTCGGCCCGCTGCCGCCGCCCGCGTCGTCACCCGTTCCGTCGCCGCCGCCCGGCGATCCCCCGTCCGTCAGGGGCGGGAGGGAGCCGGGCGGCTTCGCGCCCGGGGTGGGTCCTCCGCTCCCGTCGGGCGGGGGCGGCGCATCGGGGAGCGCGTCGCCGGTGCCCTGCGGCGCGGGCCGGGGCGCGTTGGTCGCCCGGAGATCCTTCGCCGCGCTGACGACCTTCGGAGAGAAGTTGATCCAGAGCACGACGAACGCGATCACGGCCGTCAGCAGGAGTCCGCCCGCGACGACGAGCCAGTTCCCGAAGACGGGGCGCTGGTCGAAGGTGGCGTCGAGGTCGAGGGCGGTGTCGTCGCCGGCCCGCCGGACGGCCACGGTGAAGCGATGCGACTCCTCGGCGCCGGTCCATCGCACGGCCTGCGGCCGCACCACCAGTTCGCCGAAGGCGGCGCGTCCGGGGGCGATCTGCACGGCGTTGGGCCGTACGTCGAAGGTGAGCCGGTTGGCCTCGTCGCGCGCCACGAGGGACGCGGTCAGGGGGGTGTTGCCGAGGTTGTCCACGGCGATGCGGGCCCGCCCCCGGAAGCGCCCGATCAGCGCGGGCGGCAGCAGTTCGGCGCGCGTCTCGGTGAAGGGCGTGACGGTCAGCCGGCCCTCCACGACGTCGCGGGCCCCGGAGTTCTCCCGGGGGTCGACGCGGATGCCGTACGCGAGGGGTCCGGCCTCCACGTCCGAGGAGCGGGGCGGGGCGAAGGAGATCTCGGCGGTCCCCTCGCTGCCCGGGTAGAGGCGGAGCACGTCCGGCTCGACCCGGGACCAGCCCGAGGGTTTGCCGACGAGGGAGAGGCGGTATTCCTCGACGGTGTCGCCGGTGTTCCGCACCCGCAGTCGGGCGCCGGCCCGTGCTCCGGGCTCGACGGTCACCTCGGCCGGGTCCAGAGAGGTCCACATGGTCATGGGCGAACGTTAAGGGCGCGGGTGGGGTGTCCGGCTGCCCGAAAGTCCCTGCTCGGGGGCAGCGTGACGTGCCCCGGCAGCCCGTCGGCTGCGGTGCGGGCGCCGCAGCGCCCGGGTCGCGGGGCCGGGGCGCACGAACCGCGGGCCGGACGTCGGGTGTCCGATGTCCGGGAGGGCAATCGGCCCTGCCCTCGTGAGCGCCCCTTCTCCCCTGCTCGGGGCGGCGCGGCTCGGCGAGAGTCGGAGGCGTACGACCGCTGTCCACGGTCGGGGAGGGCGAGCGGGACGAGGTCGACTCACCGCAGCACGCCGGACGCGGGCAACCGCACGCCCCACGCCGTGACACCGCAGAGCCACCGCCTTCCGCAGAACCACGCTCTCCGAGGAGAACACGCACCATGCCCACGTACCTGTCCCCCGGCGTCTACGTCGAGGAAGTCGCCAGCGGCTCCCGTCCCATCGAGGGCCTCGGAACCTCTGTCGCCGCCTTCGTCGGGCTCGCGCCCGCCGGGCCGCTCAACGAGCCCGTGCTCGTCACCAACTGGTCCCAGTACGTGGCGTCGTTCGGTGACTTCACGGACGGGTACTACCTCGCCCACTCCGTGTACGGGTTCTTCAACAACGGCGGCACCGCCGCCTACGTCGTGCGGGTCGGCGGTGGCGACGCGCAGGGCGCCACGCGCGCCGTCGGATCGGCCGCCGCGTCGGCGGCCGCCGCCACTCCGGAGCTCGTCGCCGGTGAGGCCGTCGCGCTGGGCACCTTCAAGGTCGCCGCGATCACGGCCGGTTCCGAGGCCGGCGGGGCGCTCACCGTCGAGGTGCAGGACGTCGAGGGCGAGGCGGAGCGCTTCAAGCTGGTGGTCAAGGACGGCGAGAAGGTCGTCGAGAGCTTCGACGCCTCCGCCAAGAAGAGCGCCCGCAACTACGTGGTCGCGCAGGTCAAGCAGCGTTCCAAGACGATCGTCCTGGAGGAGGCCGTGGCCGGCGGGCAGCTCGCCAGGCCCGACGCGCAGTCCGTGACGCTCGCCCCGCCCGCGCGGATCCCGGCTCAGGTCGACGCGGGCGCCGACGTCGCCGCCGCCCTGGAGTCCGGGCAGTTCATCGGCGACTCCGCCGACCGCACCGGCTTCGGCGGCCTGGAGGCGTACGACGAGATCAACATGGTCGCCGTGCCCGACCTGATGGCCGCCTACCAGCAGGGGCTCATCGATCTGGAGCAGGTCAAGGCCGTCCAGATCGGTCTCATCGCCCACTGCGAGCTGATGGGCGACCGGATGGCGATCCTCGACCCGCCGCCGTCGCTGAACGCCCGCGACATCCGCAAGTGGCGCCAGGAGATCGCCGGTTACGACTCCCCGTACGCAGCCCTCTACTACCCGTGGATCAAGGCCTTCGACCCGGCGAGCGGTCAGACCCGGGTGGTTCCGCCGTCGGGCCACATGGCCGGCGTGTGGGCGCGCAACGACGCCGAGCGCGGTGTCCACAAGGCGCCCGCCAACGAGATCGTGCGCGGCGCGGTCGACCTGGAGCTCCAGATCACGCGGGGCGAACAGGACCTGCTCAACCCGATCGGCGTGAACTGCATCCGCGCCTTCCCGGGCCGCGGCATCCGGGTGTGGGGCGCGCGGACGCTGGCCTCCGACCCGGCGTGGCGCTACCTGAACGTCCGCCGCTACTTCAACTACCTGGAGGAGTCGATCCTCGTCGGGACGCAGTGGGTCGTCTTCGAGCCCAACGACCCCTCGCTGTGGGCCCGTATCCGCCGCAACATCTCGGCCTTCCTCGTCAACGAGTGGCGCCAGGGCGCGCTGTTCGGCCAGCGCGCGGAGGACGCCTTCTACGTGAAGTGCGACGCGGAGACCAACCCGCCGGAGTCGGTCGACCTCGGCCGTGTGGTCTGCGAGATCGGCATCGCCCCGGTGAAGCCGGCCGAGTTCGTGGTCTTCCGGCTCGCGCAGATCCAGGGCGGCGGGGGCGAGCTGGAGGAGTAGTCCTCCCCTCCTCGCCCTCCGTACCGCTCGTCGCCCCGCCCCTTCCGGCCCCGGGTCCGCGCGTCTGCCGCGCCCGGATCCGCCCCTCGAACAGGAGTGAACCCCCATGTCCCTCGACACCGGTGACGCCCTCACCACCCACAATTTCGGCCTGCAGATCGACGGCGTCATGGTCGAGACCCTGCAGGAGATCAGCGGCCTCTCGATGGAGCAGGACGTCATCGAGTTCCAGCAGGTCTCGGCGGACGGCAAGCCGATCATCAAGAAGCTCCCCGGCGTGAAGAAGGCCGGTCAGTGCACGGTGACCCGTGGTGCGACCCAGTCCGCCGCGTTCACCGAGTGGATCACGTCGTCCATCGCCGGCGACATGGGCTCGGCCCGCAAGGACGCGTCCATCATCTTCCTGGACTACCAGCTCACCGAGGTCAAGCGGTACAACCTGCGCAACGCCTGGTGCACCAAGGTGGAGCTGAGCGCGACCAAGGCCGGCGACGCCGCGGCACTCACCGAACAGGTCACCATCACCTTCGAAGAGCTGACGCTCGGCTGATGCGACGCGAGGGATCGGCGGGCGCGCAGCAGGGCCGCCCGCAGGAGCCGCTCCGCACGGAGTTCGAGTTCGAGCTGCCGCGCGGTTTCGTCGACGAGGCGGGCACCGTGCACCGCAACGGGGCGATGCGGCTGGCCACGGCCCGGGACGAACTGCTCCCGCTGCGCGACATCCGGGTCCGCGAGAACCCGGCGTACCTGTCCGTGGTGCTGCTCGGCCGGGTCATCACCCGGCTCGGCACGCTCCCGTCGGTCCACGACGGGACGGTGGAGAACATGTTCGCCTCCGACCTGGCGTTCCTCCAGGACTTCTACCGGCAGATCAACGCGGAGGGCCACACCCGGGCCGCGGTGGCGTGCCCGCACTGCGAGGAGTCCTTCGAGGTCGAGCTGGCCGGGAGCCGCCTGGGGGAATCGTGACGTACGCGGCCGACCGGATCGAGGAGGAGACCGCGTACCTCGCCTTCCACTTCCACTGGGGCATGGACGACATCCTCGATCTGGAGCACGCGGACCGACGGAGGTACGTGGCTCAGGTGGCGTCCCTCGTGGAGCGGTCGCAGGCATAACGACAGGACAGGGAAGGGAGGTCGGAGGGGACTGTGGGAATGTTCGGGAAGTGGCGGACGGCGCGGAACGCGCGGGGCGCGGAATCCGGTGTACGCGAGGAGACCTCGGTGTCCGTCGCGCCTGCGGCGGCGTCCGGGGACGCGTGGCGGGCGCTGCCGCCCGTGCAGCGGGTCCTGGCCGCGGGTCCGCGGACCGTCGCGGAGTACGGCTTCTCCGCGTCGCTCGCGACCCACTGGAACCCTTCCTTCCAGAGCGACCTCGGCCACGGGGCGGTGCCGGACGCGCCGGGCGGCGTCATGCTCGACGCGGTGCGGGCGGTGCCCTTGCCCGTGGAACGGAAGTCGGCGGGGCCCTCTGAGGGGGTGGAGCTGCCGGGGCTGCGCTTGCCGGTGGCGGGATCAGCGGGTCCGGCAGATTCAGCCGGTTCGGCGGGATCAGCCGGTTCGGCGGGATCAGCGGGTCCCGCAGGTTCGGCGGGTTCCGCAGGTTCGGCGGGGCCGACGGCTTCGACGGGGCCGACGGCTTCGGGCCAGGAGACGGCTTCGGCCGTGCAGCGCACGGGCGCGACGCCGTCTGTCGGTCGACCTGCGCCGATGCCCCGTCCCGTACGGGGGGAGGCCGTGGCCGCTCCCGTACGGGGTGGCGGCACGGCGCGCGAGGCCGGGAACGCGGGCGTGACCTCGGACGAGGCTTCACGTACGGCCACGGGCGCGCCCCGCTCGGCGCCTCCCGCCGTCCAGCGTGCCGCCGCGGCCACCGGTAGGGCGGAGCGCGTTGCTCCGGCCTCCGCGCCGAAGGCCGGTGCGGCCGGGACCACGCAAGCGTCGTCCGCCAGTGCCACGCAGCCAAGCCCCGTACGGTCCGCGCCCGTTCGGCGGTCTCCGCTGGTCTCCGCACGGCCTGTTCAGCCGCCACGGCAGCTGGCTCCGGCCGGTGCCTCGCGCCACGAGGCCGCGGTCGGGCCCGTCCCTGCTCCGGTCCAGCGGGCAGCGGCCTCCGTCCGTACACCGGAGAAGGAGGCGCGTCCCACGGATGCGCCCGACACCGCCGCACCGGAGCCCTCGGCTGCCGGTCGGCCCCAGCACGTCCCGGGTCCCGCATCCCCCGGCGGGCCCGGGACTCCCGGCCTCACGCCCGGCACTCCGGTGCAGCGCCGCCCGCCCGTACGCCGCTCCCGGCGTGCGCCGGGCGGCGACTGGAGCACGACGGCGTCGACGCCGCCGGTACCGGAGGCACTGCCGGCGCCTCCGGCGGTCCCTGCGCCTCAGGCGAGCCCTTCGACACGGCAGGCCTCGGCGCCTGCGCCCGCCGGTCCTTCGGCTCCGGCGCAGAAGGCCGGTTCCGTCGCACCCACCGGGCCCGTGGCGCAGGACCCCTCGAACGCACCCACCACGCCGACACGCCCGGCGGCTCCGACCACCCCGGTGGCCCGAGCCGTCGCGCGTTCTTCCTCCTCCTCCGCAGCCGCCGTGACGCCGTCGACCCCGCCGTCGCCCTCGTCGCCTTCGCCGTCGACCCCATCGTCGCCGGAGGCTCCCGCAGCCCCGGTGGCCCGAACCGTCACCAGGTCCGCCTCCCCGGCCGACTCCGTGACGCCGTCGTCCCCAGTGCTCCCGCCGGCCGCCGCGTCCGCGCCCCCGAGGGGCGCGGCACCCGCACCCCGCTCCGCGTCTCCGGCGCGGCCGTCGACTCCGGCGCCCGTCCCCGCGCCCGCGCCTTCGACCGCGCCGGTACACCCCACGACGCCGGGCTCCCCGGCGACCCCGGCAACCCCGGAAGCCGCCGTGCCCACAGCGCCCACAGCGCCCTCGGTTCAAGCCGCGCCCGCACGGCCCACCTCACCCACGTCTCAGTCAGGAACGATCGCCCCGGCTCCCCTGGTCGCCCGGGCGCCCGCCCCCACCTCCGTAACGCCCGCGACGCCGTCGACTCCCCCGGCCCGGCCCGGACTCGGCGCCCCCGTGCAGCGTGCCGCCACCAAGGCGTCGATACCGCCCGCGAGCACCACGCCCCGCAGGTCGCCGATCGGCGCGCCGATCACACGCGCGTCCGCGACACCGTCGGCGTCTGCTCCGGCCAAGGCCGCTTCACCTGCCCCCGGCAGCCCCGTCACACCCACTCGGGTGGTCGGCCCCGTCCCGCCGTCGGCCGAGGCCGCGCCCGTACAACGGTCGACCACGAACCAGCACCAGCACCAGGCGCCGGTCGCCCCCACGACCCCCCTCGCGAACGTACCCACCGGGCCGTCGACTCCTCCCCCGGTCCAGCCCGCCCAGGCCGCAGCGCGGCCTCAGCCCCCTGCCCCCTCCCCCGACCCCTCCCCCGCACCCGCGCAGCCGCCCGTCGTCACCGTCACCGACCTCCCCCGTGCCACCGCGCCCATGGTGCAGCGGCGGGCGGTCCGTCCGCTGGCCACAGCCCGGCCGCTCACCCCGAACCTGCCGCACAGCACGAGTCCCTCCTCCAGCACCCCGGCTCCGCCCGCCGCGCCCGGTCCCCGGCAGCCCGCACCCGTGCCCGCGACGCCCCCCGCCGTTCCCCTCTTCACGCCGACCGCCGCCGCCTCCCCCTCCGCAGCCCCCGCCCCGACCGTTCAGCGCACCGCCGCCGCACCCCCCGGCACCCCCCGGCCCATCGTCCCCCTCGCCCGGCCGTCCGCCGCGCGGCCCGTCGCCCGGCCGGTCGTCCAGCGTCAGACCGCCGCCGGCTCGACCCCGTCGACGACGCCCGCGCCGGCCGTCCCCGTGGTCACCCCCACCCCGCTCCAGCGGACCTCGGCCGCCCCGGCCCCAGCCCCCGCCCCTGTCACTCACGCGCCGCGCGCCGCCACGACCGTCACGCGGACCGCCCCGGCCTCGCCCTCCCCGTCCGTGCAGCGCACCGCCGCCCCGGGCCCCGCTGATCCGGAATCACCGAGCCACCTGGACGAGTTGGCCCGCCGTCTGGTCACTCCCCTCTCGCGGCTCCTCCGCGCCGAGCTCCGCGCCGACCGCGAGCGGGTGGGCCGCCTCCGCGACCACGGCCGCTGACCGCACCGCGCCCCTACCGCCTCCCCACCCGCCTCTGACCGCACCGATCCGAGAGACCCGCCACCATGCCCCAGCAGCCGGATCCCGCATCCACCGTCTTCTTCAAGCTCACCATCGACGGCGAGGACCTCGGCGTGTTCAACAGCTGTGACGGTCTCTCCTCCGAGGTCGAGGTGGAGCAGCGCCGGGAGGGCGGCAACAACGGCTTCGTCTGGCAGTTGCCCACCCGTGTCACGTTCTCCACCATCCGCCTCACCCGCCCGCTCACCCCCGAGACCGCGAACGTCGCCGCCTGGATCTCGTCGCTCGCCACGGGAATCACCCGTCCGACGGCGCAGATCGCGGCGCTGCGCGCGGACGGCTCGATCGTGGCGCAGTGGGGTCTGGTGGAGGTGTTGCCGGTGCGGTGGACGGGGCCGACCCTCGATCCGGCAAGTCCGGCCGTGGCGACGGAGACGCTGGAGATCGCCCACCACGGGTTCACCGACGCGGGAGGCGCCTGAGATGGCCCCGTTCTTCGGCGGGTCGACGGCGAGCGGCCTCTCCCGCGCCGCGCTCGCCATCCACCAGCCGCCGACCGACCTGTCCGGCTCGTACGGCGGGAAGCTCGGCGAGGTGAAGTTCGAGTTCAATCCGGATCAGCTCCAACTGAGCCGTTCCGCGCACTGGTTCACCGAGCAGGCCGTCGCGTACGACCGGGGTGCGCCGCCCAAGTTCACCGGCAGTGAGCCGGCCCAGCTCCAGCTGGAGGTCTTCCTGGACCGCTCGGGGGACCCGTCGTCGAACGACGTGCAGCAGCAGGTCGAGTTGCTCCTCTCCTGCTGCGAGGTGACGCAGCAGAGCATCGCCGCGAAGGCGCCGTCGCCGCCGTGGGTGCGGTTCTCCTGGGGATCGTTCTCGACGGTGCAGTTCGTCGCGTACGTGACGTCCGTGTCGGCGACGTACACCCTCTTCAGCCCCAGCGGGATCCCGATCCGCGCGACCTGTTCGCTCTCCCTGACCGAGATCTCCAGCGCGACCAAGAAGCAGAACCCGACGTCCGGAGCGCTCTCGGCCCGCCGGGTGCACCGCACGGTCGCGGGTGACTCCCTCGCCTCCCTCGCCTGGCGCGAGTACGGCGACGCGACCCGCTGGCGGGTCATCGCGGAGGCGAACCGCATCGACGACCCGATGCGGCTGCGCCCCGGCACCGAACTGCTGCTCCCGTCCACCACCGAAACGCCGGAGACCGAGGGCGCCCCATGAGCGAGAAGACCTTCACCACCGTCCTCCACGTGCAGCTCGACGGCACGCCGCTGCCGGACCCGCTCGCGGTCCGCCTCACCGAGGGCTGGGTGGACGCGAGCGTCAACGTCCCGTCCGCGTTCCAGCTGACGTTCAGCGACAAGGACGGCACCCTCACCACGAAGTTCCCGTTCCTCAAGGTCGGCGCGATGGCGGTGCTGTCCCCTTTCACCGACGGCAGGCTCGGTGAACCCATGCTCACCGGCGAGGTCACGGCCGTCGAGGTGGACGCGGCGCCCGGTCACGGCCGGTATCTGATCGTGCGCGGTTACGATCCCGGCCACCGTCTGCTGCGCAGCCGGCGCGTCGAGGGCTATCCGAACATGACGGCCTCCGACATCGTCAGGAAGCTCGCCGGGCTCAACCGGATCCCGCTGGGCAGGGTCGACGCGACGCCGACGGTGTACGAGCTGGCCACCCAGCCCAACATCACCGACTGGGACTTCCTCTCCCGGCTCGCGCGCGAGAACGACGTCCGGCTGTCGCTCGACCCGGCGGGGCGCTTGGTGTTCGCCGCGCTGCCGCCGGCCTCCTCGGCGCCGGCCGACACCACGCCGGCGGCGGCCAGCCCGTACGTCCTGGACTTCGGGAGCAACACGCTGCAGAGCCGGGTGTCGGTGACCGCCGCCGGGCAGGTGGGGAAGGTGGACGTGCGGGGCTGGGATCCCCGTACCAAGCAGGCGCTGTCCTCGCCGACGCCCGCCGTCGCGAGCAGGGAGATCGTCTCGGACATCACCCCGGCGCAGCTCTCCGCGCCGTTCGGTCCGGCCGAACTGGCCGCGACGGACACGCCGTTCACGACGCAGTCGGAGGTGACCCAGGCGGCGACGGCGCTCGCCGACGACGTCACCGGGTCGTTCGCGGAGCTGGAGGTCGCCGTCACCGGCAATCCGGCGCTGAAGCCGGGGCAGCCGGTGGCCGTGAAGGGCGCCGGCTTCCCCTTCGAGGGGCGGTACACGGCGACGGGGGTGCGTCATGTCTTCGCGTCCGGGCGGCAGTTCGCCACGTGGCTGACCGTGTCCGGGCGGCAGTTCCGCTCGCTGTACGGGACGGCCTCCGGCGGCGGGGAGGCGGCCCCGCCGATGCCCGGTGTCGCGGTCGCGCTGGTCACGAACACCAAGGACCCGCTCTCGCTGGGCCGGGTCAGACTGCGCTTCCCATGGCTGTCGGCGACGTACGAGAGCGGCTGGTGCCGGGTCGCCCAGCTCGGCGGGCGCGGGGGCGGCGGTCTGATGCTGCCCGAGGTGGACGACGAGGTGCTGTGCGCCTTCGACCGCGGTTCTCTTGAACACCCGTACGTGCTGGCCGGGTTGTACAACGGCGTCGACAAGCACACTCCTGCGACCGACCGGGTGCCGCCCGTCGATCCGACCAGCGGGCGCGTCCAGTGGCGCGCCCTGACCTCCCGCACCGGTCACACCGTGGAGTTGCGCGAGGAGGGCGGCCGGACGCGTGCCTCGCACGGCATCCGGCTGCGCACCGCGAAGGGCGGGCTGAGTGTCGAGCTGAACGAGGCCCGCACCACCCTGACGATCGACAGCGACGGGACGGTCACCATCTCGGGGGCCAAGGGGGTGACGGTCGAGTCGGGGGCGGATCTGACGCTCTCGGCGACGGGGCGGATCACGCTGGACGCGGGACTCGGCGTGGACATCAAGGCGGGGACGAAGTTCAAGGTGTCGGCGGTGACCACGGCCGTCGTCAACGCGCCGATGTTCCACACCCTGAGTCCCCCGATGCTCAACCCCGCCTCGGCGATCGCGCCGTTCTGATGAACGTTCCCGCCGCCCGGCCCCGTTCCACGGAATCCAGAGGAGGACCTTCCCTTGAGTGAGCACTTCGTCGGCGCGGGATGGGCCTTCCCGCTGCGGACCGGCCCGAGCGGCTCCATCGCGCTCGTCCGGCGCGACCGCGAGATCGAGGAGTCGATGCGGCTCGTCCTCGCCACCGCCCCGGGCGAGCGGCCGATGCGGCCCGAATTCGGCTGCGCCGTGCACGAGTTGGTGTTCGCCCCGGTCAACGACTCGACGATGGGACGGGTCCGGTACGAGGTGATGTCCTCGCTCGACCGCTGGGAGCCGCGCATCGACGTGGAGGAGGTCACGGTCTCTCCCGCCCCCGGGGAGCCGACCACTCTCTTCATCGACATCCGCTACCGGGTCCGCGGTGCCAACAACCCGCGCAACCTCGTCTTCCCCTTCTACGTCATCCCCTCCGAGGACTGAAAGAGCCACCATGGCCCTGCCCGCACCCCATCTCGACGACCGCCGCTTCCAGCAGTTCGTCGACGACGCCAAGCGCTACATCCAGCAGGCGTGCCCCGAGTGGACCGACCACAACGTCTCGGACCCGGGCGTCACCCTGGTCGAGGCGGTCGCGCACATGGCGGACCAGCTCGTCTACCGCCTCAACCGGGTCCCGGAGAAGAACCACCTCGCCTTCCTCGACCTGCTCGGGGTGACGTTGTTCCCGCCCGCGGCCGCCCGCGCCGACATCACCTTCCGGCTCTCGGCGCCGCAGCCGGAACCGGTGGTGCTGCCCACGGGTACGGAGGTGTCCACCGGGCGTACGGAGACGGAGGAGGCGGTCGTCTTCGCGACGGCCTCCGACCTGACCGTCGTGCCCTGCTCCTTGACGCACATCCTGCGCCAGGAGGCGGGCGGCGCGCCCGAGGACCGCTCGCAGGATCTCCTCGGCGGTACGGACGTGCCCGCCTTCTCCCCCCTGCCGCGCGTCGGTGATCTGCTGCTGCTCGGCCTCTCGGCGGCGGTGCCGGACTGTGTCCTCGTCCTCGACCTGGACAGCCGGGTGGACGGCGTCGGTGTGGATCCGCGCAGGCCGCCGCTGGTGTGGGAGGCCTGGACCGGGGCCGAGGGCTGGGTCGCGTGCGAGGTCGACGAGGACTCCACGGGCGGGCTCAACCGGCCGGGCGAGGTGGTGCTGCACATGCCGTCCGGGCACGCGGTGTCGCGCCTCGGTGGGCACGAGGCGGGCTGGGTGCGCTGCCGGGTCGTCGAGGCCGCCACGGGTCTGCCGTCGTACAGCGAGTCGCCGACGGTGAGGGCGGCGGAGGCGTTCACCATCGGCGGGACGGTCCGCGCGGCGCACGCCGAGGCGGTGCGCGACGAGCGGCTCGGCGAGTCCGAGGGTGTTCCGGCGCAGCGGCTGCGGCTGGCGCACGCGCCGGTCGTGGACCGGCCGCCGCTGCTGCTCCAGGTCGCCGAGCGGGCGGACGGCGGCGTCGACGAGGAGGACCCGGAGGCCGGCTGGCAGGAGTGGACCGTCGTCCGTGACTTCGCCTCATCGCGCCCCGGTGACCGGCACTTCACCCTCGACGCGACCACGGGCGAGATCGCCTTCGGGCCGTGCGTACGCCAACCGGACGGCACGCTGCGGCAGTTCGGTGCCGTGCCGCCGAAGGGGGCGGCGATCCGGGCGGTCCGGTACGGCACCGGGGGCGGCCGGGCGGGGAACGTGGCCCGCTCCACGATCACCGTGCTGCGCAGCTCCATCCCGTACATCGCGCGGGTGGAGAACCGCGAGGCGGCGCGCGGCGGGGTGGACGGGGAGACCGTCGAGGAGGCCAAGTCCCGCGCGCCGATCAGCCTCCGTGCCCAGGAGCGGGCGGTCACCGCACGGGACTACGAGGAGCTGGCGCGCCGGGCGGCGCCCGAGGCGGCGCGGATCTCCTGCCTGGCGGCGGACGCCGCAGAGGCCGGCGACAACGCGGTCCGGGTCCTGGTCGTGCCGCAGGCCGTGCCGGACCGGGGCGGCCGGCTGCGGTTCGAGCAGCTCGTGCCGGGCGAGGAGCTGCTGTCCCGGGTGACGGGCTTCCTCGACGAGCGCCGGCCGCTGGGCACGCGGCTGGCCGTCGGGCCGCCGTTCTACCAGGGCGTGACGGTGGTGGCGACGCTGCACTCCTTCCGGGCCGCCGAGGCGGAGCGCGTACGGGCGGAGGCGCTGGACGCGCTGTACGCGTACCTGGACCCGCTGACGGGCGGGGCGCACGGCGAGGGTTGGCCGTTCGGGCGCCCGCTGCGGGCCGGTGAGGTCTTCGCGGCGCTCCAGCGGGTACCGGGCGTGGAGCTCGTGGACGAGGTCCTGCTGCATCCGGCCGATCCGCTGACCGGCCGCAGGGGTGACACGACGGACCGGATCGAGCTGGCGCCGTCCGCGCTGCTCTTCCCGTTCGACCATCGCGTCCGTGTGATCGAGGCGCGGTGAGCGGGTCGGCGCGGGGGACGGTTCCGGGCCTCGCGACGCCGTACCCGCTGGGTGCGGCGCTGCCCGCCGTGTACGCGGAGGACGACTTCGGGCAGCGGTTCGTGTCCGGCCTCGACGTCGTCCTCGCTCCGCTCTTCAACGTCCTCGACTCCCTCGAGGCGTACTTCTCGCCGGCGCTCGCCCCCGCCGACTTCGTGGACTACCTCGCGACCTGGGTCGGCGCGGAGCTGGACGGCGACGAGCCGTTGGCGCTCCGCCGGCACGCGGTCGCCTCGGCCGTGGCGCTGCACCGGGTGCGCGGCACCCGGCAGGGGCTGGCGGCGGCGGTCCGGCTCGCCTTCGGCGTCCCCCCGGAGATCTCCGAGAGCGGGGGTGCGAGCTGGTCGTCCGCGCCGCTGGGGCCGTTCCCGGGGGCGCCTGTCGCCGGACTGCACGTGGTGCTCCGGGTCGCCGACCCGGCCGCGGTGGATCCGCACCGGCTGCGCGCGGTCGTGGCCGCGGCCCGCCCCGCGCATCTGCCGTTCACGGTCTCGGTGACGCACTCCCCGCCGCCCCCGGCGACCTCTTCCCGTCCATCCGAAGGAGCTTGACCCTGATGAGTGACGCGTCCCTGTCCCGCCCCTGCCCGGACTGCGCGAGCCCGGTGCGTGCGGCGGACCAGTCGTTCTGTGACAGCTGCGGGGCGTTCCTGCGCTGGGACAGCCCGGCCGGCGCGGCGAGCGCGGAAGGCTCGGCCACCGCCGCACCGCCCGCCTCGCCCGCCTCGTCGGCCGTGGCGCCGTCCGCCGCGGCCGCTTCGGTTCCCGGGGGGCCGGTCCGGGCGGAGCCGGAGGCCACGCCCGCGGACGACTCGTCGCGGACCGCCGCGGAGGGGTCGGCCGGCTCCCCCGCCGACGTGCCGGACAGCCGGTCCTCCGTCGGTCCGGAGGAGGTGACCGCCCCGCTGCCCGCCGTGGCCCCCGCCCCGGAGGCACCCGGTTCCGCACCCGTATCCGGTCCCACGCCCGAGCCCGTACCGGAGGCTGGGCCGGCGTCCGACGGGCGAGCGTCCGACGGGCCGGCGTCCGACGGGCCGGCGTCCGACGGGCCGTCGGACACGCTCGTACGGTCCCTCCTCGTCCCGGTCCCCGGGAACCGTCCCGTGGAACCGGCCGTCGCCGCGCCCGTGCTCCCCGCGCGTCCTGAGGCGGCCCGGCCGACGGTCCGGGCCGCCGAGACACCCGTCCCCGTTCAGGGCGGCACGCCGTGCCCGGCCTGCTCGCTGGCCAATGCCCCGGGGCGTCACTTCTGCCGCTTCTGCGCGACTCCGATGGTCCCCGAACAGCTCTCGACGGCCGAGGGCCCGTACGCGGGCCGGCGTCCCGGACTCACCCGCGACCGGAGCCGCTGGATCGTCCGGGCCCTGATCGCGGCGGGGGTCGTCACCCTGGTGGTCGGCGGCGTCGTCGGCGGCCCGCCGGCCGTCCGGGCGGTCCAGGACCACTTCGCCAAGCGGGTCCCGGTCCACCCGGTGGCCTGGGCGGCCTCCCACTCCGCGCCGCGGCAGCAGGCGAAGCTCGCGGGCGACGGGTACTCCAACACCTGGTGGGGCACGGGGTACGCGGGCGACTCGGCGGGGCAGTACATGGAGGCCCGGTTCGCCGAGCCGACCGATCTGCTGAGCGTCCTGATCACCCCCGGCAGCTCGAAGAACACCACGCAGGCCGACGGCCAGGCGACCCCGCGGACCTTCGACCTGGTGGTCAAGGACTCCGCCGGCGAGACGCACGTCTCGCAGCATCGCATCGACGACGGCGGAACCCAGCGGGTGGACGTGCGGGTACGGGACGCGCTCACGGTGCAGTTGGTGCTCCGCACGGCGTGGCGGGCCGATCCCACGAAGCAGGTTGCCGTCGCGGAGCTGGAGTTCTTCGGCAGGTCCGTGTCCTGACCCCCCGCGTGCGGGAAAGGCGCGGAAAACGGGGCCGGGACCCCTTCTCAGGCACGGAACGAGGAAGAACGATGATCCCCGGGGTATCTGACTGAAGGAGGGGTCCATGCGCAGCTACACCGGCGTGCTCGCCGGCAATCTGATCCTCGCCGCGTTCGCCGGTCTGGCCGGACCGGCGTTCCTCGTCGTGGCGTACGTCGCCCGGGTCGAGGGCGCCGCATGGTTCTGGGTGGCCGGGGCGTCGGGCATCGGGGTGGTCGGGACGGCGCTGATCCCCTTCGCCGCCGTCCGGAGCGCGCGGCAGGAGTTTCCCCGGATCACCCGGCGGGACCGTGCGGGGGACACGCGCTCCGCGTACGGGGACGACACCTCGGTGGTGTGGGCGCCCCGCTCCGCCGGGGGTGCGGTGGGCGCGCGCCTGGTGCGGGCGGACGTCCGCGAGGCGTCGCTGGTGGGCTACGACCCCGAAGGCGGTGCCTCGTTCACGACGTACGGGGGTGATCACGATCCGGCGGAGTTCAAGGCGACGGTCGGGCTGAGGCTGTGGGTCCACGACGGCGAGGACACCGGTCGGGGCTCGGGGGGACGCGAGGTCACCGAGGAGGTGCGGGTGCCGTCCCTCTGTCTCTCCGCGATCACGGCGGGGCGGCTGGCCGTCCTGGTCGATCCCCCGGACGCGCCGACGCCGGGGAGGGTCACGGTCCTCTGGCCGCGCAGCCTCCTCCTCGCGGGGACGAGGACCTGCCGGGTGATCGACCTCGACGGACGCGTCACCGACGTGACCCGCTTCGCCCGCCGACAGCTGGAGCAGATGCGGATCTCACGGTCGGTCGGCGGTGTCGTGATGGACGGCGACCTCATCGACCTCCGGCGCCTCGACGCGGCGACGGCGGCCCGGTACGCGGCCGTGGCCCGCGATGTCACCGAGCAGCGGGCGCCGGTGACCGAGCCGGGCGAGGAGGCCCGTCGTCTCGCGGAGTTCCTCCCGGGCGAGGAGGGAGCGTTCGGCTCCGTCCCCCGCCGCTGGTCGCGCCGCGGTGGGCACCTGGTGCTCGCCCGGTTCCTGTCGCTGCGCGGCCGGACCACGTTCCAGTACCACGGTCCGGTCCTGGACACGCTGCTCCGCGTCCGTCCGGCGGACGGCTCTCCCGCGTACGACGTGGTCCGGCGCCTCACGGTCCCGATGAACTACCTGGCGGTCCTGCACCACACGAGGGACGTCGTCCTCCGGGCCGGCCCGAACGGCCGGTCCCTGGTGGTCGACTGGGCCCGCACGAATCTTCTCGCCGGAGTCACGACGGCCCAGGTCATCGCGCCGGACGGGGTCGGCATCCCGCTGCCGAGACGCTCCGAGGCGCTCTGGCCCCTGATGAACCTGCTGGTCGCCCACGGCGTCTCCAACCCGACGCCGGTCCTCGACCTCCGCGAGCCCCGGATGCACGCCGTGTCGGACGCGGTGACGGACCTGATCCGCGGTGCGGGGACGAGGGTGGAGGAGGTGCTCCGTGACCGCCTCAGGTAGCGACCACCGCCGGGCGCGGCCCGTGGAGTTCCTCGACGTCCGCCGGATCGGTTTCGTCGAGCACCCTCCGCCCGCCCTGACGCCGTGGGAACAGAGGGAGGTGGACCGGCTGTGGGCCGGCACGAGGGAACGGAGTCCCACCACGTTCGACGGGCCGCTGGTCGCGAGTCTGGGGATCGACCTCCCCGGGCCCGGGGTGCTGGTGGCGCACTGGGCGCGGCTCTCGTACCGGTACCGGGCCCTGCGGGTCCTCCGGCCCTCCGGGGACGTGCCGGGGTCGGTGTTCGTGACGGTGCTGCTGCCCACCGAGCGGGGGCTCGTCGTCGGCCGCGGGGCTCGCACCACGGCCGCGCCCGGCCGTTGGACGCTCCCGGGCGGCTCGGTGGAACCGCCCGACGACGGGCAGCCGCTCGACGGGGCGGCCCTGCGGCGGGACGCCGCGCGCGAGCTCGCCGAGGAGCTCGGGGTCCGGATCGCCGACGGGGAGTTGCGGTTGTTCGCGGTCACCCGTGGACGCCGGTTCGGCAGCCTCGGTTTCCATTTCCTCGCCCCGCCGGTGACCGGCGCGCTCGTGCTCCGTCGGCATGCCGATCTCGTGGCGGCGGAGACCGGGCACGGCGCCGGGCCCGAGCTTGACGAGGTCGCCTTCGTGTCGTCACCCGCGGAGGCGGACCGCCTCGGTCCGGGCGCGGACTATCTGCCCCAGGTCCTCCGCCGGTACGGCGACGAGGTCTGAGCGCGCGTCCGGCGGCGGCGAGCCGCCCGGCGCGGCACGTCGCGCCCGGTGCCGGGGACCGGCACCGGGCGCGTTCGGCAGCCGTGCGCGCGGGGTCAGGTCCGCAGCCACACCGCCGTGTCCGCGGGCAGTCGTCCCTCGGTGTCCAGGGGGCCGCTCGCCAGGAGCAGTTCCTCGTGCGCGGGGAGTCCGGCCGGGGTCGCGGAGAGGTTGACCAGGCACTTCAGGCCCTCGCCGCGGGCGAAGGCGAGTACGCCCTCCGCCGCGGGCAGCCAGGTCAGGGGGCCGTCGCCGAAGCCCTCGACCGTGCCGCGCAGCCTCAGCGCCTCGCGGTACAGCGCGAGCATCGAGTCCTCGTCCGCCTGCTGCCGGTCCACCGCGTAGTCGTCCCAGTCCCGGGGCTGGGGAAGCCACGGCTCGGAGCCGGCGTCGGAGCCGAACCCGTACCAGGGCGCTCCGGCGGTCCACGGCAGCGGTACGCGGCAGCCGTCGCGGCCGGGGTCGGTGCCGCCGGAGCGGGCGTGCATGGGGTCCTCGATCCGGTCCAGCGGCACCTCCGCCTCGGGCAGGCCCAGCTCCTCGCCCTGGTAGACGTACACCGATCCCGGGAGGGCCAGGGTCAGCAGGGCCGCCGCGCGGGCCCGCCGGGTGCCGAGGGCGAGGTCCGTGGGTGTGCCGAAGGCCTTCGTGGCGAAGTCGAATCCGGTGTCGGCGCGCCCGTAGCGGGTGACCGTGCGGGTGACGTCGTGGTTGCAGAGGACCCAGGTCGCGGGGGCGCCGACGGGGGCGTGTTCGGCGAGGGTGTCGTCGATGGTGCGGCGCAGCCGGTCCGCCTCCCAGGGGCAGGAGAGGAAGTTGAAGTTGAACGCGGTGTGGAGTTCGTCGGGGCGGAGGTAGCGGGCGAAGCGTTCGGAGTCCGGGAGCCAGACTTCGCCGACGAAGACGGCGCCGTACTCGTCGGCTATGGCGCGCCACGACCGGTAGATGTCGTGGAGTTCGTCCTGGTCGATGTACGGGTGGGGGTCGACGCCCTCGACGAAGTCGGCGAGGGCCGGGTCCTTGGCGAGCAGCGCGGCGGAGTCGATCCGTACGCCGGCGACTCCTCGTTCGAACCAGAAGCGGAGGACGTCCTCGTGTTCGCGGCGGACGGCCGGGTGGGCCCAGTTGAGGTCGGGCTGTTCGGGGGTGAAGAGGTGGAGGTACCACTCGCCGTCCTCGACCCGGGTCCAGGTCGGTCCGGAGAACTGGGAGGGCCAGGTGTTGGGCGGGATGTCGCCGTTCTCGCCGTGGCCGGGCCGGAAGTGGAAGAGCTCGCGTTCCGGGCTGCCGGGGCCGGCGGCGAGGGCGGCGCGGAACCAGGCGTGCTGGTCGGATATGTGGTTGGGGACGATGTCGACGATCACCCGGATGCCGAGTTCGCGGGCCTCGGCGATGAGCTTCTCGGCCTCGGCGAGGGTGCCGAAGGCGGGGTCGATGGTGCGGTAGTCGGCGACGTCGTAGCCGCCGTCGACCAGGGGCGAGAGGTACCAGGGCGTGAACCAGACGGCGTCGACGCCGAGTTCGGCGAGGTAGGGCAGTCTCGCCCGGACGCCCGCGAGGTCCCCGGTGCCGTCGCCGTCGCCGTCGGCGAAACTGCGCGGATACACCTGGTAGATGACGGCGTCGCGCCACCAGTCGTCGGTGCGATGCGAGTGAGGGGCTGCCACGTGACGGTCCTTTCGGGCAGGTCGGGGTTCTTCGTCGCCGGCCCGGTTGCTGCGGGGCATGGACGGCGGGCCGGCGACGAAGGCATGGGGTGGTGCGGAGGGCGTGGGCGGTCGGGCCGGCGGGGTGGCCGGGTGGCTGCCGGTGCCGGTGGCCCCGGTGACGCGGAGGGCCGGTCAGCCCTTGAGGCCGCCCGCCGTGAGGCCGCTCATGATGTTGCGCTGGAAGACCAGGAAGATGAGGAGGGTGGGCACGGAGGCGATGGCGAGCGCGGCGATCAGGACGTTGACCGGGACGCCGTTGGAGAGGGAGTAGATGCCGACGTTGAGGGTCTGTCCGGCCGGGTCGGGCAGGGTGAGCATCGGCCAGAGGAAGTCCTTCCAGACCCCCACGACGGCGAAGATCGAGACGACGCCGAGAATCGGCCGTGAGATGGGCAGCACGATCGACCACAGGATCCGCATCGGGGACGCTCCGTCGATGGACGCGGCGTCCAGGAGTTCCTTGGGGATCGAGTCGAAGAAGCGCTTGAGCAGGAAGATGTTGAACGCGTTGGTCACCGAGGGCAGCCAGATCACCCAGGGCGAGTTGAGCAGGTTGCGCTCGAAGATCGGCAGGTCCAGGACGGTCAGGTACTGGGGTACGACGAGGACGGTCGCCGGGATCATCAGGGTGGCGAGCATCATGCCGAGCACGGCCTTGCCGAAGATCGGCCGGAGCTTGGAGAGGGAGTAGGCGGCCGCCACGTCCAGGACGAGCTGGAAGGCGAGCGCGCCGAACGCGTAGTAGAGGGTGTTGAAGAGCAGTGTGGAGAGGTCCATGACCTCCCAGGCGCGTGCGTAGTTCTCCGGCGCGAAGCTCTCCGGCACCAGGGTCGGCGGGGTCTGGACGGCCTCCTGGGTGTCCTTGAAGCCGCTGGACACCATCCAGTAGAGGGGGCCGAGGAAGGCCAGGGTGAAGCCGCCGACGACGAGGGCGAAGACCACCCGGTAGAGGGCCTTGCCGCGGGGGCGGGCGAGCTGCGCCGGCGAGATGAGTGTGCGTGTGGACATGCTGGTCTCCCCGGTCCTACTCGTCCTCGGCGCGGCTGAGCTTCACGTACGCGGCCGAGAATCCGGCCAGGAGTACGAGGAGGAGCAGGCCGAGCGCCGCCGCGGCACCGTAGTTGTTGAAGTTGAAGGCGTATTGGTAGATGAGGTAGACGACGGTCGTGGTCGATCCCTCGGGGCCGGCGCCGCCGGTGAGCAGGAACGGTTCGACGAAGACCTGCATGGTGGCGATGACCTGCATGAGCAGCATCAGGGAGAGGATCAGGCGCGTCTGCGGGATGGTGACGTGCCAGATCTTGCGGAACAGTCCGGCGCCGTCGAGCTCGGCCGCCTCGTACAGCTCGCCGGGGATGCTCTGGAGCGCGGCGAGGTAGATCAGGGCCGCGCCGCCCATGTTCATCCAGGTGGAGGCGATGACCACGGAGAGCATGGAGAGGTCGGGGTCCTGGAGCCACTGCTGCTCGGGGAGGTGGAGGAAGCGGAGGAGCTCGTTGAGGAGGCCGTAGCCGGGGTCGTACAGGTACTTGAAGAGGAGCACCGAGGCGACGGGCGGGAGCATCACGGGCAGGTAGACGAGCAGGCGCAGATAGCCCTGGCCGTGGTGGAACTCGTTGATGACGAGGGCGACGACGAAGGGGACGACGAAGCCGAAGACGAGCGCGAGCACGGTGAACAGGAGCGTGTTGCGCCAGGCCTGCCAGAAGGCGGGGTCGTTGACGACGGTGACGAGGTTGTCGAAGCCGACCCAGGTCGACTGTCCGCTCTCGGTCTTCTGGAAGGCGAGGAGGACCTCCCTGACCATCGGGTACCAGGAGAAGAAGGCGAAGCAGAGCACGGCGCCGATGAGGAAGCCGTGGGCGGTGAGGTTGCGCCGCAGGCTCTTCGCGAAGCGGGCACGGCCACCGGGGGGTACGGGTCCCGCCGCGGCCGGCGGGGAGTGGCGGGCGCTGCCCGTCGTGCTCGGGGTCAGGCTGGGGGCCGACATCGTCGCTCCTTGGTACTGGTCTGCCGGGGTGGTCCTGGGAGGAGTGGAGGGCCGGCGGGGGCGGGCGGTCGGTCCGCCCCCACCGGTGCCCGTCACTGGGTGGCGAGGACCTGGTTGACCTGTGCCTCGGCGGTGGCGAGGAGCTTGTCGATGTCGGCGTCCTTGTTGGTGAGGAGGCCGGACATCACGTTGTCGAGGACCTTGTAGACCTCCTGCGCCTTCGGCGGCTCGGCCTTGCCGGCGACGGGGTTGTCCATGAAGGACTTGAAGTTCTGGACCGGCATGGTGGCGTGGGTGACGCGGGCGGCGTCGTCCTTCGTCTTGGAGTCGTTCAGCCAGAAGTTGGGCTGCGGGACACCGACGGGGAGGGCGTCCTGCTTGGTGCGGGCCCAGTCGAACTGTCCCTTGGCGACGGTGAGGTTCTTGAAGTTGTGCCAGGCGATGGCTGCCTTGATCTTGTCGCCGGAGATCCCCTGCTTGATCATGTAGCCGTTTCCGCCGGCCAGGGTGTTCTTCTCGCCGGGGATCGGGCCCATGCCGAAGTTCTCGTACTTCGCGCCGAGTTGCTGGACCATGTACGCGATGTCGTCGGGGGCGGCGAGGAACATGCCGAGCTTGTCGGTGGCTATCTGCTTCTGCAGGTCGCCCCACTTGAGCAGCTGGGTCTTGCCCATGCTGTCGTCCTCCCAGCGCATGGCGTGGAGGTTCTCTGCGACCTGCTTGCCGAGCTCGTTGTTGAAGGCCGCCTTCTTGCCGCTCGCGTCGACGACCTCGCCGCCGATGCTGTACATCTGGGCGGTGAAGTGCCAGCCGCCGGTGTTGCCGGCGCTGTACTCGCCGAAGCCCGCGACTCCGTTGCCGAGTGCGGCGATCTTCTTGGCGGCGGTGCGGACCTCTTCCCAGGTGCGCGGCGGGGCGTCGGGGTCCAGGCCCGCCTGGGTGAAGAGCTTGCGGTTGACCAGCAGGCCCATCGTGTAGTTGCTGGTGGGCAGACCGTACAGCTTGCCGTCCTGCTTCAGGGAGCTCAGGACGTTCGGGTCGATGTCCTTCAGGAGCGGGACGCTCTTGTCGTTGACGTACGCGGTGATGTCCGCGGCGCCGTTCTCGGAGAGGACCTGCGGCAGGTCGGTGAAGTAGGTGTAGAACATGTCCGGCTGGGACTTGGCCTTGAGCATCGCGGTGAAACGCGGCGGCTCCAGACACTGGCCGGGGGTGGAGCGGCCCTCGATGGTGACGTTGGGGTACGTCTTGTTGAACTCGGCGACGTCCGCCTTCCACTCCTTGAGCTCGGCCGCCTTCGCCGCGGGGGGCATGCAGTCGATCGTGAGCGTGACCTTGGTCTTCGGGTCCAGCGGGGCGGTGGGGTCGGAGGACCCACTGCCCTCGGAACCACCGCTGCCGTTGTTGCTGCTGCTGCTCGTGCCGCAGGCGGCGAGCGCGGTCAGCGTGAGCGCGGAGACGAGGGTGACCGCGCTGGCGCGGCGCGTACGGCGGAACCGGGCACTTCTCATGGGTGGTCCCCTTCGGGCCTGAACGTGGAGGTCGCCCCACCGCCTGTGCGTTGTGGGGCGTCGCACACTCAACCACCATCAACAAGTGAACGCAAGATATCGCGCTGATTTCGTAATTGCCTGACAGTCGAGGGCTGATGGGCCGGGTTGGCCACTCAGGAAACCGACAGTTCAGGGGCCCGGAGCCGGGGGCTAGGGGCTCGTGGCGCAGCGCGGGCGACAGAACGCACGCAAGACCGATGCAAGTGGCTGCAAGCCACCTGCATCGGCCTCGCGAGGGGAGCGGCGGGGTGTCCCGCCGGCCGGACTACGGGTTGACGTTGATCTTGAAGGTGGAGGTGGTGTTACGGATGTCCACCGCGTTGCCGCTCAGCCGCAGCCCGTTGAAGGTCACCTCCCCCACGGCGGGCCCCTGTCCCGACTCGGGCAGCTCGTTGGCCCACAGGCCGAACCCGGACTTGGCGTCGAACGCGTCACCGCTCTTGCGCGCGCCCGTGATCGAGACGTCCGTGAACACGGTGTCCTTGATGGGGAACTGTGGCTGACCGCCCACGTAGTTCGTCTGGAACATCACCCCGCTGTACGTGGGGTCGACGATGTCCACATGGTTCACCCTGATGCCCTGGAAGACCTTCGACGCGGAGAACACCCAGATGCCGGGGAAGGTCTGGGAGCCCCAGAAGTGGCCGCCCGCCCGGACGATGGAGATGTTCTCGAACGTCGTGGGCTCGGTGCCGAAGCCGTTCATCGGATAGCCGAAGTCCAGGGACGAGATGGTGATGCCCGCGTAGACGAGCGTGTCGGCGATATGGATGTTGCGGAAGGTGTTGTTGTAGCCGCCGTAGACGGCCACGCCCGCCGCTCGCCACGTCAAGGTCGTGGTGAGGTTCTCGTAGACGTTGTTCTTCATGTCGGCGCCGCCGGCGTCGATCGCGGAGAACAGGGCGAAGCTGTCGTCACCGGTGGCCCGCGCGTCGTTGTTGACGACGTGGTTGTCCGTCGAGCCGTTGGTCATGTTGATGCCGTCGGCGAACATGTTGCGGATCCGGGAGTTCTTGATGGTGATCCGGTCGGTGTTGGCGCCCCAGTAGAGGCACACCATGTGCTCGTTCCAGATGTCGTCGATGACGATGTCCGTGACGTTCGCGAAGTCGAAGACCTTGCCCGGTCCGTCGATGCGCGAGGTGTAGTTGCCGAAGTAGGCGAAGCCCTTGAACAGCGAGCCCTTGGCCGCCGCCTCGGCCCGGAAGCCGACGTCGGTGTTGTCCTGGGTCGACGGCGCGTGGAACGTCGTGAACCACGGTCCGGCGCCGACCACCTTGACCGGCTTCCCGTACACCTGGAACTTGCTCGCGGTCTGGTAGTCGCCCGGCGGCAGGTAGACACCCACCAGCGTGCCGGTGGTGTCCATCCGGACCCTGTCCAGGGCGTTCTGCACGTCCTGGTGCCCGAACCCGGCCGGCACGGCGTACGTGGCCGGGTCGGGGTTCCCGACCGGGGCCACCTGTTCCAGGTTCACGAAGTCGATCGCGTACGTGGAGGTGTTCGCGGCGTCCTTCTGGAGCCTGATCCTGCTGCCCGCCGGGACGGTCTCGCCGAGGAGGAGGTGCGCCTCGTCGTAGATGTGCCGGGGTGCGCCCGAGCCCGGGGAGTTGCCGGGACCGGCCTCGGCGCCGTACAGCCAGGCGTACTTCGACGTCAGCGGGAGCGACTTCTTGAACGCCCCGTCGACGTACACGTTGATGGTGGAGTCGATGCCGCCGCCGCCCGGTGAGTCCGGGATGGAGAAGCGGGTCACCAGGGTGTTGGTGGAGCGCCGGGTGGTGAACTCGACGTACTCCCCCGTCGCGTCCAGGCTGACGGCCTTGCGACCGGAGGCCTCTCCGGCGATGTCGCCGATGGTGCGGTTCGGCCCTGCGACGGTGGCACCGCCGCCCACGGTGCCGTCCTCCGCCTCGTACATGTCGTACGGCATGTTGGCGCCGCGGCCGACGAAGAGGGGCTGGGTGGAGGTGTTGTTGGCCCGCTTGACCGGGAGTTCGTTGGCGTCGTCGGCGACGACCGTCCTCACGGTGTAGGAACCGTTGGCGGCCGTCCACGGGCCGAGGTTCACCTCGGCGCCCGCACCGGCCGCGAGGGCTCCGTTGTGGGTGCCCGTCAGGGTCTTGACGGTGGCGCCCGTCGAGTCCGTCAGGGTGAGGGTGACCCCGTGGGCGCCCGCGGCGCTCGCCGCGGTGCCCTGGTTCCTCAGGGCCACCTTGAAGGTGACCGTGTCGCCCGCGGCCGGGCTGGACGGCGACGTGGTCACCGAGGCGGCGACCAGGTCGGAGCTGGACACCGGCGCGACCACCAGGGCGGTGGGGCGGGTGTAGGTGTTGTTGGACTCGTTCTGCTCGATGACGGCGTTCGCCTCGTCGGCGACGGCGCTGAGCTGGTAGCTGCCGGCGTCACGGGCGCCGATGGAGGCGCCGACCGTGGTCTGGGCGCCGGCCGCCAGGGCGCCGACCTGAGCGGTGGCGACCTTCGTGCCGCCGAGGCGCAGCGCCACGGCGCTGGCCGGTGCGGCGGCCGGTCCGCTGTTGCGGACGGTGGCGGTGACGGTGATCGGGTCCGACTCGACGGGCGAGGCGGGCGTGGTGGTGAGGCCGGTGACCTCGAGGTCGGGGTTGGGGGCGGGGACGCCGATGACCTGGAACTCGGCGAGCTGGCCCGCCGCGGAGCCGGTGTTGGCGGTGAACTTCAGCTGGACGTCGGCGACGCGGGCGGTGACGGGGATGGTGACGGTGTTGCCGTTCGCCGGGTCGAAGGTGTAGCTCTTCGCCGCCGTGATGCCGCTGAAGCCGGTGGCGCTCTGCTCCCGGCCGAGGACCTCGACGGTCTGGCTGCGGGTCGCCCAGGCCGTGTCCGGGTTGAGCTTGAGGACGAGGCTGTTGACGTCGGCGTTGGAGCCCAGCTTGACGGTCAGGGTGTTCGGGTAGCTGCCGCCGGCCCCTTCCCAGTAGGTGCTGACGTTGTTGTCGTTGGCGTTGGCCGCGACGAAGGTGTGGACGACGGAGGAGGCGTCGATCTCCTTGCCGACGGCGAGGTTGGAGCCGCCACCGCCGCTGCCGGTGCGGGTGACGGCGTTGCTGTCGGTCGACTGGTTGCCCGCCGCGTCCTTCGCGCGGACGCGGTAGGTGACGGTCGTGGAGGCCGCCTGGGTGTCGGTGTACGTGGTGACGTTTCCGGCGACGCTGCCCCGGAGGACGTTGTTGGCGTACACGTCGTAGCCGCTGACGCCGGTGTTGTCCGTGGAGGCGTTCCAGGTCAGCTTGACCTGGCCGGCGGCGGGCTCGGTGAACGCGAGGTTCGCCGGCGCCGTCGGGGCCTGGGTGTCGCCGGTGTCACCGGTGCGGGTGACGGCGTTGCTGTCGGCGGACTGGTTGCCCGCCGCGTCCTTGGCGCGGACGCGGTAGGTGACCGTCTGGTTCGCCGGCCGGGTGTCGGTGAAGGTGGTGACGTTCCCGGCGACACTGGTCAGCAGGGTGCCGTTGGCGTAGATGTCGTAGCCGGTGACACCGGTGTCGTCGGTGGCGGCGTTCCAGGTGAGCCGGATCTGATCGGTGGCCGGCTGGGTGAGGGCGAGGTTCGCGGGTGCGGACGGTGCCTGGGTGTCGCCCGAGGCCGGCCCGTAGACCTCCAGCTCGGAGAGCTGGGCGGCGGGCTGTACGGAGTTCGCCGTGACGAGGACCCGGACGTACCGGGTGGTGGTCGCGTCGAAGGTGATCGTCGCGGCCCGTCCTCCGGCGGCGTCGAAGGCGTACGCCTGGGCGGCGGTCAGATCGGTGAAGGCGGTGCCGTTCGCGCTGCCCTGGATCTTGAGGGTCTGGCTGCGCGCACCCCAGCCGTCGGGAAGCCGGAGGACGACCCGGTCGACGCGGACGGACGAGCCGAGGTCGGCCTGGATCCACTGCGGGAGGGCGTTGTTGGCGCTCTCCCAGTAGGTGGCCCGGTTGCCGTCGTTGGCGTTGCCCGCCGTGTACACCTCGGTGTGGCTGCTCGCGGTCAGGGTGCGGCCGCTCGCCAGGTTGGCCGAGGATCCGTCGGCCGCGTGGACCTCCAGTTCGGAGAGCTGCGCGGCCTGCCAGCCGGTGTTGGCGGTGATGTCGACCCGTACGAACCGGGCCTGGGTGGCCGGGAAGGAGACCGTCACGGTGTTGGCGGCGCCCGGGGCGAAGGTGTAGGAGGCGGAGTTCTTGAGGGTGGCGAAGCTCGTGCCGTCGGCGCTGCCCTGGACGGACAGCGTCTGGTTGCGGGTCTCCCAGCCGGCGGGCAGCTTCAGGACCACCTCGTCCACCCGGGTGGTGGCGCCGAGGTCGACCTGGACCCACTGGGGCAGGGTGCTGCCGGCGCTCTGCCAGTACGTTCCCTGGTTGCCGTCGGTGATGTTCGCGGCGCCGTACTCGGCGTGGGATCCGGACGCCGCGGCGGTGTCGCCCAGGGCGATGTTGGGGCCGCCCGCCGCCCGGGCGGACATCAGGGGTCCTCCCAGGGCCAGGAGGCTGGTCGCGATCACGGCGCTCAGGCCCCGTGATCTCCAGTGGTGGAAACTCATCCGTCCTCGCTCTCGATTCTTGGGCACGGGGTCAGCCGGTCCGGTTGACGACGAACTGGGAACCGGGCTCGACGAGGACGTCTCCCTCGGCCGAGTTGGTGATGGTGACGCCGGTCAGCGTCGCGCTGCCGCGGGCGCCGCTCATCGCGAGGATCCCGGAGCCGTTGACCGACTTGTCGATGCGGACGTTGGTGATCTTCACGTCGGGCATCTCGCCGCCACCCGTCTTGAACTGGATGCCGTCGTAGGTGGAGTCGTGGATGTCGGTGTCCCGGATGGTGACGCCGGGGATGGGCTGGCCCTGGGCGAAGAGGGTGATGGCGCCGAACTCCTGGTCCTCGTTCCAGAACGCGCCGCCGGTGCGGTGCAGGGCGTTGTTGGAGATGAGGGTCTGGCCGGAGAAGGGCAGCGGGTCGTGGTCGGTCGCGAGCATGATCCCGGGGTAGTTCATGGTGTCCGAGATGATGTTGTTCTCGATGGTGTTGCCGTAACCGCCGTAGACCGCGATGCCGTTGGCGCGCCAGGGCAGCTGGATGGTGTTGTTGCGGAAGTGGTTGTCGTGGCCGACGTCGACCGAGGTGTCCTTGACGTACTTGCTGGCCCAGACGGCCAGGGCGTCGTCGCCGGTGTTGCGGAAGGAGGAGTTGAAGACGGTGGAGTTGCGGGTGCCGTTGGCGAAGTTGATGCCGTCGGCGTAGGTGTTGCGGATCCGCATGCCGGTGAACTCGAGACCGTCTCCGGGGCCCCACAGTTCGGGGATGTTGGAGTAGTCGCGGCCGGCCCAGACGCCGACGTTGGCGTGCTCGATCCAGACGTTGCTGATCTTGGTGTCCTTGCCGAAGCGTCCGTTGAGGCCGACGCCGCCCTCGGCGTTGCCGTCACCGCCTCGGATCGCTCCGGAGCCGAAGATGGCGATGTCGGAGATCTGGGTGTTGTGGTCGATGTCGAAGCCGAAGTTGCCCTCGTGCGGGTGGTTGATGCCGCCGGCCTCGTGCGGCGGGGTGAGGGTGTAGAGCTGGGAGTGCCACATGCCCGCGCCACGGATGGTGACGTCGCGGATGCCGACCTGGTTGAACTGGCCGCGGTTGAGCGGGTCGTCGGTGAGGATCTTCTGCTCCTGGCGCCACTGGCCGGCGGGGATCCAGACGCAGGGGATCTGGCCGTTCTGGTCGGCGGTCACCGCGCGCTGGAGGGCGTCGGTGTCGTCGATGCCGTCGTTGGGGACGGCGCCGTACTCGGTGATGGAGACGCAGTTCGCCGGCTTGGCGGCCGGGGGCGCGACCTGCTCCAGGTCGATCAGGTCGATGATGTAGAAGGACGCCGAGTCCCCGGCGTCGCGCTGGAGGCGGAACTTCGTGCCCACCGGGTACGACTGGGCGAGCAGGGCGTGGGACTCGTCGAAGAGGCGCCGGGCGTCGCCGCCGGGGCGGTTGGTGAGTCCTTCGGGGTCGTCGGTGCTCCCGTAGAGCCAGCTGTGCTTGGACGACAGGGTGAGCTTGCGGACGAAGACGTCGTTGGCGTAGAGGCTGATGGTGGCGTCGGCGCCGCCACCCGCGGCCGCGTCGGGCACGGAGTTGCGGACGACGATGGAGTTGGCCGGGTTGGTGGAGGTGAACTCGACGAACTCACCGGTGGCGGTGAGCCGGACCGACTTGCGGCCGGAGGACTCGGTGGCGAAGTTGGTGTGTCCGAAGGTCCGCTTCTGGTCGGCGGTGAGCAGGGTGCCCTGGTAGCGGGCGTCCTCCGCCTCGTACTCGGTGTACGGCACGGCGGCGCCCCGGCCCACGACGAGGGAGCGCGAGAAGACGTTGTTCGTCTCGTCGGTCTCGGTGAGGGTGCCCGTGGCGTCGGCGGTCGCGGTGAGCGTGGCGCCGCCGGTGGTGGCGGTCCAGCTGCCGGAGATCGGCACGTTGACCGTCTGACCCGCGGCGATGGTTCCCGTGGTGCCGTTGAGCGTGGTGGTGCCGGCGGTCAGCCGGGTGACCGTGCCCGCGGCGGCGGTCGTGCCGCGGTTCTGGACCGCGACGGTGAAGGTGACGGCGGAGCCGACGGCGGGGCTGGTCGGGTTGCTGGCGATCCCGGTGACCCGCAGGTCGGGGCCGGGGCTCTGGCCGACGACCAGCTTCGTGGCGGCGGTCCGGCTGTTGTTGCCGTTGTCCTGCTCGGGGACGGTGTCGGTCGGGTCGACCACCGCCGAGACGGTGTACGAGCCCATGGGCCGCTTGCCCACGGTGACCGGGACGGTCGCGGAGGCGCCGGCGGCGAGCGGGCCGACCTGGGCGGAACCGGCCACGGCGCCTTCGACACTGACCTCGACGGTCGTGGCGGCGGCCGCCGCGGTGCCGGCGTTGCGCACGGTGGCGTGGACGGTCACGGCATCCGTCTCGGAGGGGGTGGACGGAGACCAGGTCAGATCGGTGACGGTGAGGTCGGGGCCGGGTGCCGCCGCGCCCACGACCTGGAACTCCGCGACCTGGGCGCCGGGGGCGCCGGTGTTGGAGAAGAAGGTCAGCCGCAGGTCGGCATAGCGTCCGGAGACCGGGATGGTGACGGTGTTCTGCCCGGCGGAGGGGTTGAAGACGTAGTCGGCGCGGGCCTTGAGCGAGGTGAAGCCGGAGGCGGCCTGTTCCCGCCCGAGGACCTGGATGGCCTGGGTGCGCGGGCCCCAGACCTGAGCCGGGTTGAGCTTGACGACCACGGCCGTGACATCGGCGTTGGCGCCGAGCTTCACCGTCAGGTCGGCCGGGAGTCCGGCGGACTCCCAGTAGCTGGTGGTGCTGTCGTCGTTGGCGTTGGCCGCGACGTACGTCTGGGTCGTGGAGCTCGCCTCGATGGGCTTGTTGCGCGCGAGGTTGGTGCCGGTGGGCGGCGGGTCGACCGGGCCGCCGCCGCTCTCGCCGTAGATCTCGACCTCGGAGAGCTGGGCCGCGTTCCAGCCGGAGTTGGCCGTCACCTGCACGCGGACGTACCGGGTCGTGGTGGAGGTGACGCCGACGGTGACGGTGTTCGACGCGGAGGGGTCGAAGGCCCGTGACTGGGGCGCGGCGAGGGTGGTGAAGGTGCTGCCGTCGGTGCTGCCGAGCACGGCGACGGTCTGGGAGCGGGCCTCCCAGGTGGTGGGGAGCTTCAGGACGACGCTGTCGACGCGGGTTCCGGCGCCGAGGTCGACCTGCACCCACTGCGGGAACGATCCTGCGGGGCCTTCCCAGTAGGACTGCTGGCCGCCGTCGGTGACGTTGCCGGCCGGGTAGGCGCCGTGGGCACCCGATGCCGTGGCCGTTCTGCCGAGGGCGAGGTTGGTCGCGGCCGCCGCGTACGCGGTGACCGGAAGGAGTCCGACGGCGATCAGTCCGGCGATCAGCACACCGATCGTCAGCCGCCAGCTCAGGATTTTGCCTCTCATATGGGCCTCTCCGCCTGCTGGGCCACGGCTTCGGAGCCGGCACACGGCCTCTCGCCAGGAACCCAGCGGAACTCTGACAATGAATGACGGCGAGATGCAGACTTATTGAGCATTCTCGTTAATCTTTTGCGCCGCCGGGGTGTCAGGTTTCTAGCAGGTCACCGCTTTGTCAACAGCCGTGACAGAAACGGGGGTTGGGCCGCCGCATCCGCGCAGGTCAACGAGAAACGGCTCCGGCGCCGGGGAGGCGGTGAGG